>JASHTA010000406.1 GCA_030040795.1 Gammaproteobacteria bacterium
TCCAAGAGCGAGGGCGGCCGCCTGGATTGCCCGCGGGAGTGCGATGTGGGCAGGGCTGCAGGAGGCTCTCACGCCGGCACCTTCGCGGCGGAGGAATTTGCATGATCCTCCGGCGCATGAGTCCGTCCGATACGATCCAGGTTGATCCCGGTCGTCTCGATCCGGTAGATCCAGGTGATTGCGGCGCCGAGGATCGAGGTGACGATGAGGCCGTAGAGCAAGGCGCGAGTACCGATGCTCACGAGCAGGATGGGGAACAGATAAGCCGTCGCGACGGCTCCGATCTTGGCAAAGGAGGCGGCAAATCCTGCGCCCATGCCGCGGACCTCGGTCGGAAAGACCTCACCCGCGAGCAGGTACGTCTGCGCGTTCGGGCCGAGATTGGTCATGAAGTCGAACAGCATGAATCCGGCGAAGATGAAGGTGATCTTCGCCTCGCCGACAGCGTCGATGGACAGCGACGCGAGGAGCAATCCGGCGGCGCAGCCGAGGAAGCCCAGGATCTGAAGCTTGATCCGTCCGAAACGGTCGGCAAGGACGACCGCGAAGAGAATGCCGACGATCAGCAGCACATCGATCATTGCAGCGCCCTTGGCTGCGAGAATGCTGTCGGAGATCATGTCGCTCAAGCTGCGAACATGGTCCGAGCCGCCGCCGAGCGCCGCCGCGAGGATGACCGGCGTAAAGATGCCGATGCCGTAGGTGCCGAGATCCTGGATGAACCACGGCACCGAGGCGAAGAGGGTGGCGCGGAGGTTGTGGCTGTCGAAGAGAGCCCAGAAGGACGGGCGGCCGGCGGCCTCCGCGGCTGCGCTCATGCTGTCGCGCGCGAGGGTGATGCTCGTCGGGTATTGGGGCCGGCGCAGGAGCAGCCTCACGACCGACCTCTCGGCCTGCTCGTGCGCGCCGCGCACCGCGAGCCAGTTGGCACTCTCCACTACGAAGAAGCGGCCGATGGTCACGACGAGCGCGGGGATCAGCGCCGTGGCGAACATCCACCGCCAGGCCGAGAGCTGCGGATCCAGAACCAGAACGACGCAGCCGACGCCGGTGCCGCCCAGCGCACCGAGCGACTGGAAGCCGAAGGCCGCGAGAACCAGCTTGCCGCGATTGGCGCTCGGGATGTTCTCCGAGATGATCATGTGGGCCGTGGGATAGTCACAGCCGAGTGCCAGGCCCAGGCCGAACAGGCAGATCGCGAGCGAGATGAAATTGGCGCAGAAGATGAGCAAGGTAAGGAAGGCGACGAAGAGGATCATCTCCGCGATGAACATCCGCTTGCGGCCGAAGTAGTCGGACATGCCGCCGAGAAGGACGGCGCCGACGAGAATACCGGCGAGGCTCGCCGCGCTGATGATGCCCTTCTCGGCCGGAGCGACGTGAAACTCGCGGACGATGAGGGGCAGGGCGACGCCCGTCATGAAGACGACGAAGCCTTCGAAGAATTTGCCGGCCGCGGCGAGCGACCAGATGCGCCACTGCATCCCCGTCATCGGGGCCGACTTGAGTCGAGTGCCGTCGGACCAGGCGGGGAGCTCATCGATGTAGTCCTGCACCGTCCTGGGCCCGGCGATGCCGGCCGTCGTACTCGCTCCGGTCTTGGCCATCCGCTTTCCTCTCTTGTTACGCCTCCGACGGATTGCCACGCGGATCGCGGTGCCCGCAGCAATCAAGCCGCGGTGCAATGGTTAATGGAGACGCGTTACAGCCTGATTACAGAGCGGTTGGGGGCTCGGCCGGCGCGGACGGAAAAAAGAGGGGGCCCCTTCGGGCCCCCCCCACTCAGCTCGGATGGACAGGGCGCTCGCCGCCCGAGCGCCACGTCGGATCCGAGCCGTTAGTCGGCCGGCGAGTCTCCGGTGTAGTAGAAGACGACGTATGCCCGGAGGGTGCCGTCGGCCTGTGGGACGCCGTACACCTTGACCGGTGTGCTTCCCACGACCAGCGCCTGCGTGAAGGTGGCCAATCCGCTCGCGGTGGTGATGTCGATCGGACTCACCGTCAGGATGCCGTTGCTGCGGTCCACTTGGTACACGAGAGTCGCGGAGCCGCTGCTGGCGCTCACATCTGCCGTGTACGTGACAGCCGATACGTCCGTCGTGAACGTGAATTGATCGTTGCTCGAGAGCCCGCCGGCGACGGTTGCGAGCGGTGCGGGCGACGGGAGCAGCCCGACCCACGGCGCGGACCAGCCGGTCGGATTCGCCGGATCGGCCCATCTTGCGGCGGTGAAGCCGTAGGCGGGAATGCTCGTGGTGACCGCAGAGACGAAGTCGCCGATGGCGCCACTGCCGTCCGTGAGCAGCGTCGGGTACGCGAAGGGCCAGAACTTGAAGCCCACGATCGCATTACCGCTGCCATCCGTTCCATTCGCGCTGGTCGTGGAGATGTAATCGAGCTGCTGCGTGTAATCATCCTGGGAGCGAATGAAGTCGTGCGTGTAATCGAAGCTCGTGGTGTTCGCGTTGCCGATCTGCCCGGAGAACTCGGCCGTCTCGATGTCGACATCCTGGGCAACCAACGGCGTGGCGAGCGGATCGACCACGTCGACGTGAACCTTGAATCCGCGGACCATGTTCGCGAGGAACGAGGTTCCCGTGCCGATCGCGGTGGTGCCGCCCTGGAAGAAGAAGTTGGTGTCACTCGCGATGTCCACGGTCACGGGCTGACCGGACTCATTGCTCACCGTGATGCTGTCGGCACCGACGTCAAACACGTGCCCTTCGGGGCTCGCCCACACACCATTGAATGTGCTGCTCGCCCAGATGCGGGTGGCGACGAGCGTGCCGTCGGCCTGGTACCTGGCTTGAATGCGCAGGTACGACCCGTCGATGAGCCCCGTCAGACCGGCGAAGCTCGTGACCTTGGTCGGACCGCTCATCGCATCCACGTCATAGAACAAGGTGCCGTTCGCCGAGTCGACATCGACCGTGAGCGCCTGCGAGGTCTGCACGGCTGTCTCGGGATTGACTATCGGGTACGTCCTGTAGTCCTTGTCGACGGTCAAGGAGCTGCCGTCGCTCGCGATCTCGGTCACCGTGCCGTAGAGCTGGCGAAGTACGAGCTTGGTGATATCGGCGATCGGATGGTGGCGCACGGGGCCCGTGAAATTCACACCCCAAAGCACCGTGCCCGCACCAGGCGGCTGATGGGCGACGATGAACGCCGGATGGGACAAATCGAACTCGAGGTCGAGCGCATTGCTGGAGTTTGCCGTGACGATGAGCGGCGAAGCGAACGCCACATTGATCGGCACGCTCAGATTGCCGCTGCTGCCTTGCGCGTGCTGGATCTGGATGTTCGACGACGGAATCGACGTGCTCGGGGCACCGGCAAACCCCGATTCGGGATCCGACGAGGTCGTGAGCGCCACGTCACCCGAATTGCCGCCCACGGTGACGATCGCGCCGGTGTAAGTGCCGACGGGCACTGGCACGTTGCCGAGGATCTCGCTCAGCTGATCGAGCTCGACGAGGTTGACATAAGGTGCCGACGCCGCATCGACCGAGTAGACCGTGACGGAGGCGCCCCCGCCTTGCGGGACGAGTGCGATACTTTCCACTCGGACGCCGACGAGTGCCCAGTCATCCGTCGGCGCATCGCTCACCAGCATCGACACATTGCCCGTTTGTGCGGCGGTGTCGCTCGCGATGGAATTGGAGCCGGAATTACCACTGCCGCCGCAGGCAGCGAGGCTCACAAGAGCGGCGCCCGTCGCCAGACGGCAAACCCATTTGAGATGCATGACGAAACCCTCCCTCGAGGTAAAGCTCTTGCTTCCCGCGGCACGGCGGCTGTGTCGCGGAGCTTCGGCTTCAAGCGTTCGAGGTGAGCTTCGGTTGACAGGGCAGCTTGAGATCGTTCGAGCGGACTTGCGCGTTGCGGGCTAGCCTCTGCCCGATCCTCCCGTGGGGCTATTGGTTCGGGCCGAGCGTGTCGCAGGAATGCGACCGGCAAGCCACACCACGGCGATCGCGACGCAGACGCCCCAACCCACTTCCGTCAGGCGTGCCGCAAACATCCGCTCCGGCGATCCCGTGTGCGGTACGAGCAGAATAATGGTCGCCGTGATTCCCGCCAGGCGGCTCGCGCTCGCGACGTTGAGCGCCCAGCACGTCAACATCGAGACGACGACCGCCGCGGCGTAGACGAGAAGCTGCTCGCCAAAGGCGAGCGACACGCACACGCCGATGGTGCCGCCGATCGCGGCGCCGATGAATTGATCGCGTGCCGTCGACTGCGTCGCCTGAAACTCCGTCTGCACGACCGAGATGGCGGTGATCGCGCTCCAGAAGCTCTCCTTCAGTCCGAATGCCTGCGTGGGCAGGTAGGCGAGAACGGCCGCGCAAGCGGAGATCAGGCCGTGGTGAGCGCCGCCGGCCATGCGACGCAACAGCGGCAGCTCCTTCTGCAGCAGGGCGAGGCCGGCGCGCAGTTCGCTCAGCCGGTGCCGCTCTGCGTTGAAGCGGTCCGCTGGAGCAATCGATCGCCTGGAGTCCATGTGAGGTGATCCGGTGGATGGCCGTGCGCCACGACCGTAGTGTGGCCCAGGTGGCGGGCCGGCACCATGAGCGTGCGGCTGCTATCCTTGGAGCGACTGCGTTCCCCGGAAGGCGTTTCCGCGGGCGCCGGCGGAGCGGACGATGCCAACGGTAGCGGATCAATTTGCGGAGACCCTCGCGGCGGCTGGCGTGCGGCGCATCTACGGAGTAGTGGGTGACAGCCTGAATGGACTCACCGATGCGCTGCGGCGCCAAAACAAGATCCAGTGGATGCACGTGAGGCACGAAGAAGTCGCGGCGTTCGCCGCCGGCGCGGAGGCCCATCTGACCGGGGACCTGGCGGTGTGCGCGGGCAGCTGCGGGCCGGGTAATTTGCACCTGATCAACGGCCTTTTCGACTGCCATCGCTCGCGAGTGCCGGTGCTCGGGATCGCGGCGCATATTCCGCTGCCCGAGATCGGCTCGGGCTATTTCCAGGAGACCCATCCGGAGCAGCTCTTTCGGGAATGCAGCCACTACTGCGAGCTCATCTCCGGCCCGCAGCAGATGCCGCGCGTGCTCGAGATCGCCATCCGCGAGGCGCTCGGCAAGCGTGGAGTCTCTGTCGTCGTGCTGCCCGGCGACGTTGCGTTGCAGCCGGCGGCGGAAGCGCCGCCGCCGCGCGCCGCGAGCCTTCGATTGCCGCCGGCCCATGTCGCTCCGGCCGAGACCGATCTGCGCCGCCTCGCCAAGCTGCTGAACGGTGGCGGCCGGGTCACGCTCCTCTGCGGATCGGGATGCGAAGGTGCGCATCGCGAGCTCGTGGCGCTCGGCGAGCGCCTCAAGGCGCCGATGGTTCACACCATGCGCGGCAAGGAGCACATCGAGTGGAGCAATCCCTATGATGTGGGGATGACCGGACTCATCGGGTTCTCCTCGGGCTACTACGCGTTGCTCGATTGCGATGTGCTCCTCATGCTCGGAACCGATTTCCCGTACCGGCAGTTCTATCCGCGCGGAGCCGGCGTGCGGATCGCGCAGGTGGACATCCGGGCGGAGAACATCGGCCGCCGCGTCCCGGTCGACCTCGGCGTCGTGGGGGACGTGCGCGCGACGCTTGCGGCGCTCGTTCCGATGCTCGACGAGAAGGAGGACGGATCGCACCTCGCGCGGGCGACGGAGCACTATGCCCGCACGCGGGAGAGCTTGGATGCTCTCGCGCGTGGAACGGCGGGCCGAAAGCTGATCCACCCGCAGCACATCGCGAAGGCGGTGAGCGACCGGGCCCGCGAGGACGCCATCTTCACGTGCGATGTGGGGCTGCCGACCGTCTGGGCCGCCCGCTATCTGACGATGAACGGCAGACGCCGGCTCCTGGGGTCCTTCTGGCACGGCTCGATGGCGAACGCGCTCGCCCAGGCGATCGGCGCCCAGGCTACTTTCCCGCAGAGGCAGGTCGTCTCGATGTCGGGCGACGGCGGGCTCGCCATGCTGATGGGCGACTTGCTGACCTTGAGGCAGCTCGACCTGCCCGTGAAGGTGGTCGTCTTCAACAACGGCGCGCTGGGATTCATCGAGCTCGAGCAGAAGTCCTCCGGGTTCATCAATACGGGCACGGAACTCCTCAATCCGAACTTTGCGGCCATGGCCGAAGCGGCGGGCATCCGCGGCGTGAGGCTCGAGGATGCGGGAGAGGTCGAAGAGGGGATCGCGGCGGCGCTCGCTCACGAGGGTCCGGTGATCATCGATGCGGTCGTCAACCGCAGCGAGCTCGCCATGCCGCCCTCCATCACGCTGGAGATGGCGAAGGGCTTCACGCTCTACATGGTGAAAGCCGTGCTGAGTGGGCGAGGAGATGAGATCATCGACCTCGCCCGCAGCAATCTGTGGCGCTGATTCGCGGCGCACTGCTCGGCGTGCGAAAGGGGGGGACATGAGAGGCGGTCCGTACGACGACAAGGGTATCCTCAACGGGCCGAGGCGTCCGCGGTCGTCCCAGATTCTCATCGCGGTCATCGTGGCGGTGGCCGTCGTGGCCTACGCCGGCTCCGCCACGATTTCCTATTACGTGGATTCCCTGTGGTTCGCATCGCTCGGGTACGCGTCCGTGTTCTGGACGCGCCTCGGCCTGCAGGCGTGGATCTTCTGCGCGTTCGCCCTCGCTACCTTCGCCGCGCTCTATGGAGCGTTTCTCGCGCTGCGCCCCCCGCGTCTCGATGAGCTGCTCGCCGCGACGATCCTCATCAATCGGCAACGGGTGAATCTGCCCATCGGACAGCTGCTCAATCTGGCCGCGCTCGTCGTCGCGCTCGCGATCGCGGTCGAGGTGGGTGCCGGCATGACGGCCAGCTGGTCGACGCTCGCACTTTGGTGGTATGCACCCCATGGAGCGTCGGCACCCGACCCGATCTTCGGCAGGCCGCTCTGGTTCTACCTTTTCACGCTTCCCGCCTGGCAGCTCATCACCGGATGGCTACTCATGCTCGCGGCGATCGCCTGCGTGATCGCCGCGGTCTTCGTCGGCCTCACGAGCGGAGCGCGCGCGCTGACGTGGCGCCGCTTTGCCGCGAGCCCGACGAGACCCTGGCGGGGTCTATCGGTCGCCGTTGCAGCATTGCTGCTCGTCATCGCCGCGCGCGTGTACCTCGCTCGCTTCGAGCGTCTATTCCAGGACGACACGATCTTCTCCGGCGTCACCTACACGGATGCGCATATCACGCTTAACGGCCTCATCGTCGTCTGCGCGGCACTCATCGCCGGAGCTGCGGTGGCCCTGGTCTGTGCGATCCGGGCGCCGCGCCCGACCGGGCTCGTGGCCGCGATCGTGCCCGCCGTGGCCTGCTATATCGGGGTCGAGCTGGTCGCCTGGTACGTGAGCACCCTCATCGTCAAGCCCAATCAGCTGGTCCGCGAGCGGCCGTACATCGCGCACAACATCGAGCTGACTCGCCGTGCCTATGGGCTCGACCGAATTCAGGCGCACCCGTTTCCCGCGGACGCCGGGATCCAGGCGGCCGAGCCGCTCGAGAACCAGACGACGCTCGACAACATTCGACTGTGGGACTGGCATGCGCTGCAGGACACGCTGCGGCAGATCCAGGAGATCCGGACCTACTACGATTTTCCGGACATCGACATCGATCGCTACAGTCTCGGGGGGGCCGTCCGCGAGATGATGCTTGCGGCGCGCGAGCTCAACGTGGACAAGCTTCCGCAGAGCAGCCGCAATTGGATCAACGAGAAGCTCATCTACACGCACGGTTACGGCATCACCATGAACCCCGTCAACGGCTTCACGCCGGAGGGATTGCCGACGCTCGTTCTGAGCAATATGCCCGTACAGAGCACGCTGCCGGATCTCGCGGTCACCCGGCCGGAGATCTACTTCGGGGAGCTGACCGACACTGACGTCTACGTCAAGACACGTCAGAAGGAATTCAACTATCCGCAGGGCGAGACGAACAATCTCACCTCGTACGAGGGCACCGGCGGCATCCCGCTCGGAGGACTGCTGCGCCGCGTGCTCATCGCGTACGACCGCGGCGACATCGCGAAACTGCCTTTCAGCGACGATGTGAGCTCCGAGAGCCGTCTGCTCATGCGGCGCGACATCCGCGACCGAGTCCAGGCGCTTGCGCCGTTCCTCACCTTCGATTCGGATCCGTACATCGTCGTGAGCGCGCAGGGCAGGCTCTACTGGATGATGGATGCCTACACCACGTCCAACGATTATCCGTACTCGCGGCGCTACCTGCTCGGCGATCAGCCGATCAACTACATCCGCAACAGCGTCAAGATCGTGATCGATGCGTACAACGGCACGACGACCTTTTACGTGTTCGACGCGGCGGATCCCGTCGTCGCGGCCTATCGGGTCCTGTTCCCCGCGCTGTTCAAGGACGCGGCGGCAATGCCCGCCGATCTGCGCCGCCATGTGCGCTATCCGGAGCTGCTGCTGTCGGCTCAGGCGGGCGTGTACGCCCTCTATCACATGACCGATCCGGAGGTGTTCTACAACCGCGAGGATCTGTGGAGCGTCGCCTCGGAGATCGGCTCCTCCGACGAGGGACCGCAGCTCATGGAGCCGAATTACGTCCTGATGACGCTGCCGGGGGAGCGCTCTCCGGAGTTCATCGGCATCCTGCCGTTCACACCCGCCAACCGCAACAACCTCATTGGCTGGATCGGAGGGCGGAGCGACGGCGCACATTACGGCGAGGCGGTGGTCTACGATTTTCCGAAGACGAAGCTCGTCGACGGTCCTCTCCAGATCGAGGCTCGCATCGATCAGAACGCTCAGCTCTCGGGCCAGCTGACGCTCTGGAATCAGCAAGGCTCGCATGTGCACCGCGGCACGCTGATCGTCATTCCGATCGGCAAGGCGCTCCTGTACGCCGAGCCCATCTACCTGCAAGCCGCGAGCAGCCCGATGCCGGAGCTGCGTCTCGTCGTGCTTGCGCTGCAGGACCGCCTCGCGTACGGCCCGACTTTCGAGACGGCGATGGCGGCGCTCTTCGAGGGCGCTCCGTCGATGCTCAGCGCGCAAGCCGCCTCGGGCGGACCGGCCGCGCTGGGTGCTCAGGCGGCGATCAACGCGGCGGCTCGGCCGGAGACTGCCGCCGGGTCCGGGGCAGAAGCCGCACCCGGGGCGGTAGCCGAACCTGGGGTGGCAGCCGCACCTGGGACGGCAGCTGCACCCGGGACGCCTCCGACCGCCGAGGAGGTGAACGCGCTCATCGGCGAGGCGGCTCGCGACCTCTCGGACTATCAGCAGCTCACGGCAGCCGGAAAGCTCGGCGAGGCCGGGCAGAAGCTGGAGGCCTTGAAGCGCACGCTCGAGCGGCTGCAGAGGGATCGCAGGTGAGGGCACGGGCCTCGCGGGGGCCCGCCGGATGACGGATGGCGTGAAAGTGGGCGAGAACTGGACTCCCGCCCGGCGGGGCGTCGTCGCCGCGTCCTTTCTCGGCTGGATGCTGGACGCGTTCGATTTCTTCCTCGTGGTGTTCGTGCTGGAGCGCATCGCCCGCGACTTCGCGACCGATGTGGAGCACGTGACCTATGCCATCTTCCTCACCCTCGCGATGCGGCCGGTCGGCGCCTTTCTCTTCGGGCGCTTCGCCGACCGCTACGGGCGCCGCCCGGCGCTCATGGCGAGCGTGCTGCTGTACTCCGTGCTCGAGCTCGCGTCGGCCTTTGCGCCCTCGCTCGCGGTGTTTCTCGTTCTGCGCGCGCTCTACGGCATCGCGATGGGAGGGGAGTGGGGTGTCGGCGCCTCGCTCGCGCTGGAGAGTGTGCCGGTCCGCTCTCGTGGGCTGGTCTCCGGAATTCTTCAGGGCGGCTATCCGACCGGATACCTCCTCGCGGCGATCGTCTTCGGCCTGCTGTACGAGCACATCGGCTGGCGGGGCATGTTCGTGGTCGGGGCGTTGCCGGCGCTGCTCGTGCTGTACATCTGGTTGAAGGTACCGGAGTCCGAGGCCTGGGCGGGAGCACGCACGTCCGCGCCGGCGACCAATCTGTGGGCCAGCCTGTCCGGCCACTGGCGGCTCGCCGTCTATGCCATCGTCCTGATGACGGCGTTCAATTTATTCAGCCACGGGACTCAGGATCTGTATCCGACCTTCCTGCGTGCAGAGCGTGGTTTCGGCACGGGCGCCATCTCGCACATCGCGATTCTCTACAACATCGGCGCCCTCTGCGGGGGGCTGCTCTTCGGGAAGCTCTCGAGTCGGCTGGGCCGCCGCGCGGCCATCGCGCTCGCGGCCCTGCTCGCGTTGCCGGCCTTGCCGTTCTGGGCGTATTCGACGAGCGTCACGGCGATCGCCGTCGCCGCATTCGTGATGCAGTTCATGGTGCAAGGCGCCTGGGGCGTGGTGCCCGCGCACCTCAACGAGCTTTCGCCGGAGGGCATGCGCGCCACTTTCCCCGGCGTCGTCTACCAGCTCGGCAATCTGCTCGCTTCGTACAATGCGACACTGCAGGCATCGATCGCCGTGGGCCATGGCAGCCCGGGGCACCCGGACTACGCCTTTGCGCTGAGCCTCATTTGCGGAATCGTGGCTCCCGCGCTGATTTTGCTCGTCGCATTCGGCCCGGAGCGGCGCGGCGTGCGTTTCGGAGCCTGAATCGGTCGGCGGTCATCCGACCGGTAGCGCGGGGAAGCCCGCGGCCCGTGCCTTGGCGAGGGCACGCGCGAAGTCGGGCTTGGTCTGCTCCAGAATCTCCAGGATGGCTTGGCGCTCGCCTGCGGACAGGCTCGAGAACGCCGGACTCGTATCGCGCCCGGTGAGGATCTGGATGAGCCGAGTGTAGAGGTACTCCTTGGCGCTCGGGACCAAGTAATCGAAGCCCTTGGAATAGATGAGGAAGCTCAAGGGGTACTTGAACAGGCGCGTGTCGAGGTCGAAGTCTCTCAGCGAGCGCCCCTGCCGGTCGAAGGGACCCTGGGACTGAAACCACTGCGCATAGCCTGAATTGCCTCGAACCGGCGCCGGAAACGGCGCCGCGCCGACGAAGAGCATGCCGCGAACGAGCGGCTCGAGAAGCCCCTCGAACCGTCTCTGGGTGGCCGGCGGCAGCTGCTTCCAGGTGAGTCCCTTGGTCGAGCTTCCGGGAGCTTGACGCTCGAGCAACATTCGCGATTTGTAATTGGCGTGGATGATGAGATTGTGGACATCCACCTGGTTCTCGAAGACCAGCACCGCAACCACATCGCTCTTGTCGGTGAGATACGGCTGTGTGTCGAACCACTTGTCGAGATTGGGGACGTCCGCCCGGCTGACGCTGGCGAGCGGAATGGGCTGCTCATCGGGCGAGGGCAGAACATTGCCGAGTTGCAGCAGTCCGCCGAACTTCCCCGTGACATACCAGCCACCCCAGCGGTCGAGGAGCGGCGTCGCATCCGTTGTCTTGGTCGCGACCGTGTTCGTGATGACCTCGCCATTCTCGATTCTGTAGGCCGAGAGGAACAGGAAGTTCGGGACACCGCCGCCCTGGAGCGAGAAGGTGTCGTGGCAACTCAAGCACCGCAGGGACTCCCGCTCGAGGTGCGGATGGGGGCTGATCCGCTCGTCGAGCGTGTAGAACACCGGACCGAGAGCGCTATCCATCGTGTTGATCTCGATCTGCGGCGTGCCGCTGATCCACGCGACATAGGTGTCGTCGTTGAAGTAGATCGCTCGGGGCGTGGCCGGGCTGATGATCGTCGTTTGCAGGCTGGTCTTCGAGAATACGAGCGTCTGCGAGGTAGGGCTGATGTGCAGCGCCTTGAGCAGGGAATCGAGATAGCCGCGCGGCGGGCTGAACTGCAGCTTCACCTTGCCGCTCGCCATCTCCGTCTGCACGTGCGCCACGTCGTTGTGTGTCGGCGTGCCGGAGTAATCGATGAACGGATACTCCGAATCGTAGATCAGCGCGGAATCCGGTCCCGACACCGTGACCACCTGGCCGGGGGGCGCCGCGACGGAAGAGCCGCTCGCGAGCGCGCCGGCCGCTCGGGCAGATAGGGTCAACGCCAACGCCGCCGCGGAGAGCGGCGCGAGCCATACGCGATTTCTTCCTATCTTCTGTTCCGTGCTTTCGGCGTCGATCATCAGCTTGGGTATATGGAGCCGGTTCCTGCAATGTTAGCACCTCGCCCCCCGATGGACGGGTGAATTCCCTTCTCGTCCACGTAAGCACCTTTTCCGCGATCGGCCAAGTACGGCCATCCCATTCTGGTCCATGGCCGAGCCGCTGGTCGGGCCCGCCCGCGCGCCGGTAGCTCGGCTCGCCTGCCTCCTGACGACCCCGCGCTGATGCGCGCCGTTCTCGCCGACTCCATCGCAAGCCACTTTCAGCGGCGGCGCGGCAGCCTCCAGCACGGTATCCGCGCGCCCGGCTGCCAGAATGTGAGCATGGCCTCATATACTGCTAGAATGTGAGCGTGGCCTCATATTCTCCTACCGCACCACGTCGAATACCGCAGCAGCGGCGCGGCCGAAGGCGCGTGGCCCGGTTCTTGCGCGCGGCGGCGTCCGTGATCGTGGAAACGGGGTACGAGCGGGCGACGATGAGCGCGATCGCCGAGCACGCCGGCTCCTGCATCGGCTCGCTCTACCAGTACTTTCCGAACAAGCGCTCCGTGGCCGAGGCTCTGCGCGCGCAGTACGTGACGGATGTCGAGGACCGCTGGAATGCGCTCGCGGGGGAGGCCCCGGATCTCTCCGCGGAGGACTTGATCGGCCGGCTCGTCGGCTTGCAGGTTGAAATCGTCAGGAGCCACCCCGTATTGCTCGCACTGCTCGACGTTCCTCCGACCTCTCACAGCCCGGCTCGGCGCCGGTTGGTCCGCGACCGGATCGCAAAGGTGCTGCTCGCGCACAGGCGCATGCCGAGCGTGGCGGCCTCGCGCATTGCCTCCGTCGTGCAACAAGTCAGCCGGGCCCTCCTCACGCTCTATGCGCAGGCCGGAGCCGGCGAGAAGCCGGCGGTGATGGAGGAATTCAAGGCGATTCTGAGCGCCTATCTGCTGCCGAAGCTCGGCCCGCGGGCGTCGGGCTTCCGGGGCGCGGTGCGCCGAGGAAGGGGAGCGGTTTGAACGCGCGGCGAACGATCCTGTGGACGAGCTGGCGGGCGACCGGCGCGGCTCTGTGCGGCTCTTGGCTTCTCCTATGCATCGGATGCGGCGCCCGCGCTTCGTCGGGCCACACGCCGCCGCCCGAAGTGGAGGTGGCCACGGTCGTTCAGAAGGACGTGCGTATCTACAGCGAATGGGTAGCGACCCTCGATGGATACGTGAACGCTGAGATCCAACCCCAGGTGACCGGATACCTCGTCAGGCAGGACTACCGCGAGGGCTCGCTCGTGCAGAAGGGCCAAGTGCTCTTCGAGATCGACCCGCGCCCCTTCCAGGCGGCCCTCGACATGGCCAAAGCGCAGCTCGCCCAAGCGCAGGCGCAGCTCGGCAACGCCGAGCTCAACGTGAAGCGCGACATCCCCGAGGCGCAGGTCAATGCGATTCCCCGCATGCAGCTCGAGACCGACACGCACGCGCAGCTCGCCGCCAAGGCAGGCGTCGAGGCGGGTCAGGCGGCCGTGGAGCAGGCGGCGCTCAATCTCGGCTTCACCAAGATACGCTCGCTCATCAGCGGCATCGCAGGCATCGCGCAAGTACAAGTCGGCAATCTCGTGACCCCCTCGACCGTGCTCACCGGCGTCTCGGACGTAGATCCGATCAAGGCGTATTTTCCGGTGAGCGGCGATGAGTACTCGCGGATCGCCTCGAAGGTCAATCCGGACGCGGTCGATCTTCTCGCCCCGAGCGCGCGAATTCCGCTCGAACTCATCCTCTCGGACGGGAGCGCGTACGCGCACGCCGGCTACGTTCTGTTTGCGGATCGCGCGATCGATCAGCAGACCGGAACGATCCGTCTCGTCGGCGCTTTCCCGAACCCCGGTAACATCCTGCGGCCCGGGCAGTACGGCAAGGTGCGCGCCGTGACGGAGGTGCGCAGGGGAGCCCTCCTCGTGCCTCAGCGCGCGGTGACGGAGCTGCAGGGATCGACCGAGGTGGCCGTGGTGGGACCCGACGACAAGGTCGCCATTCGTACCGTTCAGACTGGAGAGCGCGTCGGTGCCCTGTGGGTCATCACCCACGGCTTGCGCGCGGGAGAGCGCGTCGTCGCCGAAGGAACGCTCAAGGTCGCGGACGGCGCCACGGTCACGCCCGTTCCGTATCGGTCCAGCTCCGCGGGCGAGTGAGCCGTGTCGAGATTCTTCATCAACCGGCCCATCGTCGCGATGGTCATCGCGATCCTCACGGTGATCGTGGGCGGCATTGCCATCCTGCGGCTGCCGGTCGCGCAGTTCCCGGAGATCGTGCCTCCGGAGACCAAGATCCAAGCGACTTTCGTCGGAGCGGACGCCGCGACGCTCGCGCAGTCCGTCGCCACGCCGATCGAGGAGCAGATGAGCGGCGTGGACAACATGAACTACATGTATTCGCTCAACGCGACGGCGAACGGCCAGATGACGATGGTCGTCGACTTTGCCGTCGGTACCGACCCCAACACCGACCTCATTCTCTCCCAGATCCGCGAGACGCAGGCGGCGGCGCAGCTGCCCTCGAGTGTGGCGCAGTACGGGGTCACCGTGCAGAAGTCGACGAGCGCGCCGATGATGCTGGTCGCGCTGTATTCGCCCCACGGCACCTATGACGCGCAGTTCCTCGCGAATTACGAGTACATCAACCTCGTCGACCAGGTCACGCGCCTGCCGGGCATCGCGAGCATCCAGGTCTTCGGCGCGGCGCAGTACGCGATGCGGATCTGGCTCAAGCCAGACCTGCTGGCGAAGCTCGGCATTACCGTATCCGACGTCGTCAATGCCGTAGAGGCTCAGAACACCGTAAATCCCGCCGGGCAGATCGGCGGCGAGCCGGTGCCGCCGGGACAGGAGTTTACCTACTCCGTACGCGCGCAGGGACGCCTCACAACGCCGGAGCAGTTCGGGAACATCATCGTCCGCGAGAACCCGGACGGCGGGACGGTGCGCGTGAAGGATGTCGCGCGCGTCGAGCTCGGCACTCAGAGCTACACGCTGATGGGCCGCCTCAACGGCAAGCCGAGTGCCATCATGGCGATCTACCAGCTGCCCGGCTCGAACGCCGTCGACGACGCGCGGGAGGTCCGATCGCTGATGGCGAGTGTGAAGGACCGCTTTCCGTCGGACGTGGCATACGTCATCGCTCTCGATCAGACGAAGGCAGTCACCGCGGGCATGCGCGAGATCGTCCTCACACTGCTCATCGCGCTCGCTCTCGTGAGCTTCGTCGTCTATGTCTTCCTGCAGGGCTGGCGCGCCTCGCTGATCCCGATGCTCGCGGTCCCGGTGTCGCTCGTCGGCACGTTCGCGGTGTTTCCGCTCTTCGGGTTCTCGATCAACACGCTCTCGCTCTTCGGGCTCGTGCTCGCCATTGGTCTCGTCGTGGACGACGCCATCGTCGTGGTCGAGGCGGTGGAGCGCCACATCGAGGAAGGGGAGACGCCCCGGGCCGCGGCGCTCAAGGCCATGGAGGAGATCTCGGGCCCGGTCGTGGGGATCGCACTCGTGCTGTCGTCGGTGTTCGTTCCGACGGCATTCATCCCCGGGATCACGGGACGGCTGTACCAGCAGTTCGCCGTCACCATCGCGGTCTCCGTCGTGATCTCGGCGTTCAACGCGCTCAGTCTGAGTCCCGCGCTCGCGGCGCTGCTGCTACGGCCGCGCGATCGCCGGAGCGGAGCGCTCGGGAAGTTCTTCGACGGATTCAACCGGGTCTTCGGCCGCGCGCGGGAAGGCTATCTGCGCGTGAGCGGAGCGCTCATTCGCAAGAGCGCGGTTTCCCTCGTCCTGGTCGTCCTTCTTGGGTCCGTCGCGGTGCTGCTCGGCAGGCTGCTGCCGTCCGGCTTCCTGCCGGATGAGGACCAGGGCTACGTTTACGTCAATCTTCAGCTCCCGCCCGCGGCATCGCTGCAGCGCACGCAGCAGGCAGCGAGCGACGTGGAGCGGATTCTCGCCGCGACGCCTGGCGTGCAATACACGACGAGCGTCGTCGGCTTCAGCCTCCTGAGCTACGTTCAAACCAGCTACAACGCATTTTTCTTCGTGACGCTCAAGCCATGGGAGGACCGCACGCGGCGCGAGGAGCAGTACCAGGCGATCAAGGCACGGCTCAACGCGGAGCTCGCCCGCCTCCCGCAGGGCACGGCCTTCAGCTTCTCGCCGCCGGCGATTCCGGGTGTCGGAACGACGGGCGGATTCACCTTCGTACTGGAGGACCGCGGTGGCTACGGGGTTCAGTACCTCGCCGACAACGTGAACCGATTCATGGAGGCGGCCCGCAAGCGTCCCGAGCTCGCGGGGCTCGACTCATCCCTCCTCGCGAGCGTACCGCAGGAGTTCGTCGACGTGGACCGCGACAAGGTGCTCAAGCAGGGCGTGCCGATCTCGGACGTCTATACGACGCTTCAGGCATACATGGGCGGCCTCTTCGTGAACTACTTCAACCGCTTCGGCCGCCAGTGGCAAG
Source organism: Gammaproteobacteria bacterium (assembly GCA_030040795.1). GTDB lineage: Bacteria > Pseudomonadota > Gammaproteobacteria > Steroidobacterales > Steroidobacteraceae > JASHUC01. The sequence goes on from JASHTA010000406.1 coordinate 16,531, forward strand.
TCTACGTGGAAGCCGAGGGCGGCTACCGCAATCGCGCGGGGGACGCCGGACAATATTACGTCCGCAACCAAACGGGAGGAATGGTGCCTCTCTCGGCTCTGACGCGGATGCAGCCGAGCCTCGGACCCGAGTTCATCATGCACTACAACGAATATACCGCGGCCGAGATCAACGGCAACGCCGCGCCAGGATACAGCTCGGACCAGGCGATGGCGGCGCTCGAGCAGGTCTTTGCGCAAACGATGCCTCGGGACATGGGCTATGACTACATGGGCATGTCCTTTCAGCAACGGAAGGCGGAGCAGGGGATCTCCTCGGGCGAGATCTTCGGGATCTCCGTTCTTTTCGCGTTCTTGATCCTGGCCGCCCTCTACGAGAGCTGGTCGCTGCCGTTCAGCGTGCTGCTCGTGAGCCCCGTCGCCGTCTTCGGCGCGTTCGGCGTGCTGTTCCTGCGCCGCCTGTTCACGCAGACGTTCTACCCGCCTTACATGATGGACATCGAGAACGACGTCTATTCGCAGATCGGCCTCGTGATGCTGATCGGGCTCGCGGCGAAGGACGCGATTCTCATCGTCGCGTTCGCGAAGGACGAGTACGAGAAGAAAGGCCGATCGCTCGCCGACGCGGCGCTCGAGGCCGCGCGCCTACGGCTGAGACCCATCCTGATGACCTCCTTCGCGTTCATCTTCGGATGCGTTCCGCTGTGGTTCGCCTCGGGGGCGGGCTCCGTTGCGCGCAAGATCATGGGCACGACGGTGATCGGCGGCATGTTCGCCGCCAGCGCGATCAGCATCTTCCTCATTCCCGCGATCTTCTACTTCGTGGAAACGTTGTCGGGAGCAGCGCGGCGCGCGCCGGGAAGTTCCACCACGGAGAGCACGCCTGCGGAGCGCACCTGACATGAAAGTCGCAATCCTTCTTGCCGCACGTGACATGAGAGTCGCAATCCTTCTTGCCATGGGAGCGTTGCTGGCAGCCTGCGCGGTGGGACCGAATTACCGGAGGCCCACGATCGAGGTGCCGGCGGCATACCGCGGCGCCGGGCCGCAGTCCGCTGAGCCGCAGTCCACCAGGTCGCAGGCCGCCGGGTCCGCGAAGAGTCTCGGGAACGAGAAGTGGTGGGAGCTGTTCGACGACCCGACGCTGCAACGGCTGATTCGCACGGCGCTACGGCAGAACTACGACGTGCGGATCGCGGCGTCCCGCGTCCTGCAGGCGCAAGCGCAGCTCGGGATCACGCGCGCGAACGAGTTTCCGATCGTGAGCGCGGGCGCCGAGGCATTCACCGAGCGCAATCCGAAGATCTCCTCGGCGTTTCCGGCTTACCAGGCCAATGCCGGGCAGGTGGATCTCTCGGTCATCTGGAACCTCGACTTCTGGGGCAAGTACCGCCGCGAGACCGAGGCCGCGCGCGCGAGCCTGCTCGCGTCGATCTGGGGCCGGCGGGCGGTCGTCGACTCCGTGGTGTCGGAGACGGCAAGCGATTATTTCCAGCTCCGCGAGCTCGATTCGGCGCTTGCCATCGCGAAGAGCACGCTCGCGTCGCGGCAGGACTCCCTGCGCCTCACGCGGGTGCTCGTCGCGAACGGCTCGGCATCGCTGCTCGACGTGCGGCAGTCCGAGCAGCTCGTCTATACGGCGGCGGAGACGATCCCCGACCTCGAGCGGCAGATCAGCCAGGAAGAGAACGCCTTGAGCACCCTGCTCGGCCAAAATCCGGGGTCCATTCCGCGAGGACGCCCGCTCACCGAAGAGCTGAATCTGCCGGCCATTCCGGCCGGGCTGCCCTCCGAGCTCCTTGAGCGCCGCCCGGACATTCGGGAGGCCGAGGAGAGCCTGGTCGCGGCGAATGCCCAGATCGGAGTCGCCAAGGCCGACTTCTTCCCGAGCATCTCGCTCACGGGAACGGGAGGGTTCGAGAGCTACGCGCTGAACAGGCTCTTCACCACTTCGTCCCAGATGTGGAACGCCGTCGGATCGGTGACCCAGCCCATCTTCGAGGCGGGCGTGCTGCGCTCGGGCCTGAAGCTCGCCAAGGCGCAGGAGCAGCAGATGCTGCTTACATACAAGCAGACCATCATCAACGCGTTCCAGCAGGTCTCGGACGCGCTCGTTGCGTATCGGAAGGATAGTGAATTCACCCGGCAGCAGCAGCTCTTGACCGATGCGGCGGGGGATACGGACCGGCTCTCCAAGGTGCTCTATCAGCACGGCGGCGCGAGCTATCTTCAAGTGCTCACGAGCGAGACGAACTATTTCTCGGCAGAGCTCGATCTGGCCCAGGCGCAGCTCGGCGAGCGGCTCGCGCTGGTGCAGCTCTATCAGGCGCTCGGAGGAGGGTGGAGTCCGTAGGCGCAGCGACGAGGAGCCGCGCCCGTACATGACGGCACGAGTTCCTGTAAACTCCGCGGCTCCCTTCGCCGGGGCTGACCGAACAGCGTGACGACACCGTCTCGCCGTTGCGCCCGCGACCGGGGTGAGGGGCTAGGTGGCAGAGTGGTCATGCAGCGGCCTGCAAAGCCGTGTACGCCGGTTCGATTCCGACCCTAGCCTCCAGTACAGCATCCGAGACCGTCCGAAGAGGGCGCGAGGCGATACGTCAGTCCGCCGCCGCGAGCTCCTCGCGCACGATCTTGCGGACTTCACTCGCCGTCGCGGGTCGCTCGGTGGTAGGCGGTCGGTGCGCCAGAGCCTCATTGCGGCGAGGAATCTTTCTTCTTCGGAGAGCTGGGGTTGTGTGGCACCGAGCTCCAAAATCCAAAATGTCCGAGCATTGCGCGTTTCAGCGAGGCATTTGAGACGAAATGACGAGGGTCCAGACTGACGCCCGTCCAACGCAGGCAGCAACGGAGAGTGCGATTGCAGGCGCCCTGTGCGGAAGCACTCGTCCGGGTTGGACGCTTATGGGCCCCGCAGCAGGGTCTCGGCGGGATAACAGCCTTTGCTAAAGTATGCTATACTGCGTAGCAGCTGTCCCGTGAGGCACGATCGATGAATGTTTCTCTCACACCGGAGCTGGAAAGGTACATTCGGCGCAAAGTCGCAACCGGGCTCTACAACAACGCGAGCGAGGTGATCCGCGAAGCCCTGAGGCTCCTGGTAGCCGGCGAACGGGACGCGGAGAAGCACGCCCGGCAAACGTCTCCAAGGAAGGGTGACGTACTTGCGCAATTGGCAGGGCTCGAAAAGGGTTTGCGCGAGCGCGGAATCCAATCAGCAGCCCTGTTTGGGTCGGTCGTCCGCGGAACGGCGCGCCCTGACAGTGACATCGATGTCCTGGTCGAGCTCGCGCCAGGTTCTCGATTTAGCCTCGTTGACATGGCTGCGACGAAGGATTTTCTCGAGAAGCAGCTCGGCCGCAGCGTCGATTTGGTGACTCGGGAGGGACTCACTCCCGATATACGTGCACGCGTTCTTCGCGAGGCGGAGAGTGCGTTCTGATGGAGAAGGATTCCGGCGTCTACGTCCGTCATATCCTCGAGGCCATAGCCAACATCGAGGAAGACACAGCCGGATACGACTTCGAGAAGTTTCGTACCGACCGGCGGCCACGACAGCTGGTCGAACGGAATCTCGAGATCATTTCGGAGGCGAGCCGACGTCTTCCCGCCGAGCTGAAAGCCCAGGAGCCGTCCATCCAGTGGCAAGCCATCGCCGGTATCGGCAACATTTTGCGCCACGATTACCACGAAACCTATCCGACCGTTCTCTGGGAAACCTGCAAGAAGGACCTGAGGCCGCTCAAAGACGCAATCGGGCGTATCGGTAATAGAGTCGGTGCCGTGAGGCGCCGGAAGGCGAAGCGCACGTAGCCTGCTGCCCGCTGAGTATTCCCTCCGGGCGATCCGAGGCCTCCGCGCAACGATTCTGCACGTCCTGTCTTCAGTCGATCGCGAGCGGTGCGGTCTGTCGGATTCTCGAAGAAAGTTGTCGAACTTTCGGGGGCGCGACAGTGCTAGGCTCCTCTCCAATCCCAACCGGGAGAGAAGCGGGTATGGCAAATCACATCGCGCACTTCGAGATCTTCGCCGGTGACGTGGAGCGGGCACGGCGCTTCTACGAGCGAGTCTTCGGCTGGAGATTCGAGGTCGGCGGTCCGCCGGATTTCTATCACATCTTTACCGGCGCTCCCGTCGAGCACGGAATCTCGCGCGGCCTGATCACCAAGCGCCAAGGAGCGGTCGCCAACGGTGCGATCAACAGCTTTCGCTGCACGATAAGTGTGAGCTCGATCAAGGAGACCGCCGAGGCGATCAAAGGCGCCGGTGGCACACTGCGCTCGGCAATCATCGACATTCCTACCGTGGGCAAAGTCGTTGAGTTCTCGGATACGGAGGGCAACATCGCCTGCGCGATGCAGTATGAATCCGGTTTGCCAATGGGCGGCTGACGGTCCTCCCAGGGGACAACTGCGTGAGTTCCATTGAGTCGCTGCGGTCGCATGTCGAGGGTTATCCGGAAGGTGGTCGCATTCCTCGGCATGCACATGACTGGGACCAGCTGGCCCTGATCTCGGAATCCGCTGCCATCGTGGAAACCGATGCCGTCTACGTGGTCCATCCGCTTCTCAAGGGCCTTTGGTTACCCGCTGGGGTGGAGCACTCCATCTATTCGCCGCGCCGATTTTATCTCCATACGCTCTATTTCGAGCCCGGCACCGTGCGTACGGACTCTCATCCGCAGGTACTGGGGCTCGACAACCTCGCGCGAGAGCTCGTGCTCCTGCTCTGCACGGTCACGCAACCCTCGAAGCGCGGCGTGCGGCACGCCCACGCGCTGGCGCTGCTCGAGGCGGTCTTGCCGGAAGCGAAGCCTGAGTCGTTCTCGCTTCCACGGCCATCGCAAGAACGCGCCCGCAAGCTCGCCGACTACTTCGCAACGCAACCGAGCGATGGGCGCTCGGTCGAAATCATTGCCGCGGAAATTGGCGGCGCGAGCCTGCGGACTTTCGAACGTCTTTTCGTGGAAGGGACAGGATTGAGCCTCGCTGCATGGCGCAGGCATAGTCGCTTGCTTGCGTCGCTTTCCCTACTGGCAGAGGGAAAGAACATCGCAGATGTGGCCCATGCTGTGGGGTACGAGAGTGCGGCGGCGTTCAGCACGGCGTTCAAACAGTGCTTTGGCGCTTCGCCTTCATCCTACGGCTAGATCGTGCAGCCGATGAGGACCTCAACATAGCGTCCGCAAAGTGGCATTGGACTTCGCATCAGCCTCGCTCTTACCATCAACGAGGTTCACAACAGTGGCAATCGAAGGCATCTTCTACGTTTACGCGAAAGTAGCTGACCTTGAACGTGCAAAGGAGTTCTATGGCGAAACGCTCGGTTGGAAGCTGCACACAGACGAGCGACAGGTTGCGGGCTTCTGGTTTGGAAGTGGCTACCTGGTCGCCGGACTCCAATCCGGTCCTTCGGGCCAGTCACCTCACACAGCGGGCATGCACATAGCCGTGCGAGTCAGAGACATCGAAGCCGAGCATGCGCGACTCTCGCAGCGCGGCGTTCGAGTCAGCGCCGTTGAGCGACGACCGTGGGGGGAGCGCAACTTCGGCTTCACGGACCCAGACGGGCATCTTTGGGTGTACGGAGAGCCCGCCTGAAGGACGCGACTATCCTCGAATCCGAGCAGTGAGTTATCGAATGATGCGTGCTCGTCACAGCCCACCGCCCCCAAGTCTATCCATAACGGCTGACCTGGGTGTCAGCAAGAACACGGCCGCCGTAAAGGCGTGGATCGAGCAGAAGCCGGGCGCAGATGCTCCGGCAACAATACGCTGGCGTGGGCCATCGTTCGCATCTCGATCGGCGATACTAGATCAGCGTTACACTCGATGCCGATGTACCGAAGCAGGAGAT
>JASHTA010000407.1 GCA_030040795.1 Gammaproteobacteria bacterium
GAAACGGATTGAACGGAATGAGGTTGACCTTCGCGGGGTGGCCGCCGAGCAGCTGCGCGAGCCGGCGCGCGTGGGCGCGCGAGTCGTTGATACCGTCGAGCATGACGTACTCGAACGTCACGCTGCGGCCGTTCTGCTCGTCGATGTAGTGCCAGCACGCCTCGAGCAGCTCCGCGATCGGGTGCTTGCGATTGATCGGCACGAGCTCGTTGCGCAGCTCGTCGTCCGGCGCGTGGAGCGACACGGCGAGCGCGACGTTGACCTCCTCCGCGAGCCGGTAGATCTGGGGCACCAATCCCGACGTGGAGAGCGTCACGCGGCGCCGCGAGAGATCGAACCCGCAGTCGTCCAGCAGGATCCTCAAGGCCGGAACGACGTTGCGGAAGTTCGCAAGCGGCTCGCCCATGCCCATGAGCACGACGTTGCTGACCGCGCGGCTCGTCACCGAGCGCGCGGCCTCCGCGGGCTCGCCGAGCCGCGCAACGGCATCGGACGAGGCGAGCTCGCGGCACGCGAGCCAGACCTGGCCGACGATCTCGGCCGTCGTGAGATTGCGGTTGAAGCCCTGTTGCGCCGTGGCGCAGAACGAGCAGTCGAGAGCGCAGCCGACCTGGGAGGAGATGCAAAGCGTGCCGCGGTCGTCCTCGGGGATGAAGACCATCTCGAACGCCTGGGCCGCATCGGCTTTGAGCTTCCACTTGCGCGTCCCGTCGCGCGAGCTCTGGACCTCGACGATCGATGGCGCGCGAACCTCCGCCCGCTCGGCGAGCTGCGCCCGAAAGTCCTTGGCGAGATCGGTCATGCGCTCGATGCGCCCCTCGCCTCGCTTGTAGATCCAGTGGGCGAGCTGCCGCGCGCGGAACGGCTTGCTCCCGAGCTCGCTCACGTACGCCTCGAGCGCAGGGCGAGTGAGGCCGAGCAGGTTCAGGCGTTCGCTTGGAGGAGAGCTCTGCATGGCGCGAGGCGTGGGTAAGGCGCTCCCGTGCTCATCCGCGGGGAAAGATCTGCGTCGCGGCGAAGAAGTACCCGATCTCGAACGCAGCGGTCTGCGGCGAGTCGGACCCGTGCACGACGTTCTGCTCGATGCTCAGCGCGAGATCCGCGCGGATCGTACCCTTCGCGGCCTTCTTCGGATCCGTCGCGCCCATCACTTCGCGATTCTTCGCAATGGCGTTCTCTCCCTCCAGCACCTGTACCACGACGGGTCCGGAGGTCATGTAGCGGACCAAGTCCCGAAAGAACGGCCGCTCGCGATGCACGGCGTAGAAACCTTCCGCCTCCCGCTCCGACAGCCGCCGCATGTGGGCTGCAACGACGGCGAGGCCGGCCTGCTCGAGCCGGCGATAAACCTCCCCGATGAGATTGCGGCCGACGCCGTCGGGCTTGACGATGGACAGGGTGCGCTCGAGCGCCATTCGATGGAACCTCTGGATGAGACGGCCGGTACGGGCCCCTCGGGCTCGCTCGCGAGCCTCGTGCGGCCGAGCCCTCGGGGCGCGGCAGTCTACCGCGGACTCGCGGTGCACGCCAAATGCGCGCGACGCCAGAAACCCCGATTTTTGCAAGGATTTTTTTGTTAGACGCTGAAGCTTTCCCCGCAGCCGCACTCGCCCTTCACGTTCGGATTGCGGAAGCGGAATGCCTCATTGAGCCCTTGCTTCACGAAGTCGACGACGGTGCCGTCGATCAGCTCGAGGCTCGAGGGATCCACGAAGACCTTGACTCCCCGATCCTCGAAGATGAGATCGTTCGGCTGCGCCTCGTCGGCATAGTTCACCACGTACGCAAACCCCGAGCAGCCGGTCCGCCGCACGGAGAGCCGCAGGCCGAGGCCGTGGCCCCGGGCGGCCAGAAAGTTTCGGACGCGGGTGGCGGCCGACTCAGTGAGGGAGATTGCCATGGCTATCCTGATGCGCCCGTCCGGGCCCACTACTCCGCGGGGCCTCTCGGCGCCCACTCTGCAACGATGCGCGCAACGCGTCCTCGATGACCAGCAGCCTGCCGAGTTTCTCGACGGGCACCTTCAGGGCTTGCACCCAGGCTCGAGCGCCGGAGCGCAGCGCCTCCTCGCGGGTCCGCCCCGGCATTCCGGAGGCGAGCCACGCAGCCGTGGCGAGAGTATGCGGACATCCCCGAGCTTCAAAACGTGCATCCTTCACAATGTCGCCCTCGACGAGCAGGTGGAAGCGCACCCACGCCTCCTCGGCCGGCCCGCCCGCTTCGCCCCGAAGCACGATGCCCGCGCTATCCGGGATAACCCCCCCTGCCGGTAGCTCCTGGAAGAGCCGCTCCAGATCGGCGCCTGCATCGTCCACCCCACTGACCGCAGGGAGAGCCGCCAAGTTCTCAATAAGGACGCCCGCCTCCGAATCAAGGTCGCCCGCCCGGGATACGGGGCCGGGGCCGCTAGGGTCGGGGTCGAGGCCAGGGCCGCCAGGCCCGAGGCAGGGGCCGCCGGGCTCGAGTTCGAACCCGCGTCCGGGCCCACGTCCGGACCCGTGTCCGGACCCGCCGTGCGCTCGGGGCGATACCGCACGCAGCCGTGCGACCTGCCGGCCAACCTCCTCGATGGCATAGTCGATCTCCTCGGAGCTCGTGAAGCGCCCGAGGCTGAAGCGTAGCGAGCTTTCGGCGAGGCGGGTGTTGCGTCCCAGCGCCCGCAGCACGTACGAAGGGTCGCCCGTGGCAGAGCTGCACGCCGAGCCTGTCGAGACGGCGAGCGCGCTCAGAGCCGTGATGAGGCTCTCGCCCTCCACCTCTTCGAACGAGACGTTGAGGATGTGCGGAACGCGGGCGGCCGCGGCACCATTCAGGTGGACGCCTCCCAGGCGCTCCAGTCCTGCCCACAGCCGGTCCCGCAGCCGCGTCAGTCGTTCGTGATCGGCCCGCCACCGGGCTGAGGCTTGCTCCGCCGCCACGCCAAAGCCCACGATCTGATGCGTGGGTAGCGTCCCCGGTCGCAGCCCACCCTCCTGGCCTCCCCCGTAGCTCTGCGGCTGCACGAGCGCCCGCATGCCGCGACCCAGGTACAGCGCTCCGATTCCCTTCGGTCCGTAAATCTTGTGCGACGTGAGCGACAGCAGATCGACCGGAAGGCTTCGGACATCCACGGCGATCCTTCCGGCGCTCTGCGCGGCATCGGTATGAAAGGCAACGCCGGCAGCCCGGCAGATCGCGCCGATCGCCGCGATGTCCTCGATCACTCCGATCTCGTTGTTGACGTGCATGATCGAGACGAGAACCGTATCCGGGCGCAGCGCGGCCTGGATGGCGAGAGGATCGATCCTCCCCACGCCATCCGGC
>JASHTA010000042.1 GCA_030040795.1 Gammaproteobacteria bacterium
GGCATCGAGATCGCGCTCGACCTGGCATGGCAGTGCAGCCCGGATCATCCCTATGTGCGCGAGCATCCGGAATGGTTCCTCGAGCGCCCCGACGGCACGATCCAGTACGCGGAGAATCCGCCGAAGCAGTACCAGGACATCTATCCGCTTCACTTCGAGACCCCGGCCTGGCGGGAGCTGTGGGCCGAGCTCGCGAGCGTCGTGGACTTCTGGATCGAGCAGGGCGTGCGTATCTTCCGGGTGGACAATCCTCACACCAAGCCCTTCGCGTTCTGGGAATGGCTGATCGAGCGCACGAGGCGGCGCACGCCCGATACGATATTCCTCGCCGAGGCGTTCACGCGCCCGAAGATCATGTACCGCCTCGCGAAGGTCGGATTCACGCAGTCCTACACGTACTTCGCCTGGCGCAACACGCAAGAGGAGCTCGTGCAGTACTTCCGCGAGCTCGGCTCGGCGCCGGTACGCGAGTTCTTCCGTCCCCATCTCTGGCCCAACACGCCGGACATCCTCACGGAGGTTCTGCAGTTCGGCGGCCGCGCGGCCTTCATGGCGAGGCTCGCGCTCGCCGCGACGCTCGGCGCGAGCTACGGGATCTACGGTCCTGCGTTCGAGCTGATGGAGAGCGAGGCGCGCGAGCCGGGCGAGGAGGAATACCGGAACTCGGAGAAATACCAGATCCGCAGCTGGAGCCTCGATCGTCCCGACTCGCTCCGCGATTTCATCGCGCGCGTCAACCGCATCCGGCGCGAGAATCCTGCGTTGCAGAGCGACCGCAGCCTCGCCTTTCATCGGCTCGACAACCCGTCGCTCATTGCCTACAGCAAGGCGACGCCGGTCGAGGCCAACACGATCATCGCGGTCGTCAATCTCGATCCTCATCACACCCAGTCGGGCTGGCTCGACCTCGATCTGCCGGCGCTCGGAATCGCTCCCGACCAGCCGTTCCAGGCACATGACTTGCTCTCCGGAGCCCGGTTCCTCTGGAAAGGGCCGCGCAATTTCGTGCGGCTCGATCCGCAGGCGCCCGCGCACATCCTGCGCGTGCGGCGGCGCATCCGCACCGAGCGGGACTTCGATTATTTTCTCTAGCGCCCGGATCCGATGAGCGCACAGGTCGAGCGAACTCCGGTACCGGATACTCCCGCGCCGCCAGCCGCGCCGGCCCCGGCGCGAGACACACTCTGGTACAAGGACGCCGTCATCTACGAGGTTCACGTCCGCGCGTTCCACGACAGCAACGGCGATGGGATCGGCGACTTCCCCGGCCTCACCGACCGGCTCGACTACATCCAGGACCTCGGCGTCAACACGATCTGGGTGCTGCCTTTCTATCCTTCCCCCGGCAAGGACGACGGATACGACATCGCGAACTATCGAGACGTGCATCCGCACTACGGCAACCGCGAGGACTTCACGCGCTTCATCAAGGAAGCGCACCGACGCGGTATCCGCATCATCACCGAGCTCGTCATCAATCACACTTCCGACCAGCACCCGTGGTTCCAGGCCGCACGGCGCGCGCCCGCCGGCTCGCGCAAGCGCAATTTCTACGTGTGGAGCGACACGCCGGACCGCTATGCCGGCACCCGTACCATCTTCACGGACGCCGAGACATCGAACTGGGCGTGGGATCCGCTCGCCAAGGCCTACTACTGGCACCGCTTCTTCAGCCATCAGCCGGATCTGAACTTCGACAATCCACACGTCGAGCGCGCCATCACGCGGATCATGAAGTTCTGGCTCGACAGAGGGGTGGACGGGCTGCGCCTGGACGCCGTCCCCTACCTCGTGGAACGGGAAGGCACGAGCAGCGAGAACCTGCGGGAGACTCACGAGGTCGTCCAGCGGATCCGCAAGGTGATCGACGAGCGCTACGCCGATCGCATGCTGCTCGCGGAAGCGAACCAATGGCCCGAGGACGTGCGCGATTACTTCGGCAACTCCGACGAGTGCCACATGGCGTATCACTTCCCGCTCATGCCGCGCATGTACATGGCGATCGCGCAGGAGGACCGCTATCCCATCACGGAGATCATCGATCAGACTCCCGACATTCCCTCCGCCTGCCAGTGGGCGATCTTCCTGCGCAACCACGACGAGCTCACGCTCGAGATGGTGACGAGCCAGGAGCGCGACTACATGTACAAGATGTACGCCGCCGACCCCCGCGCGCGGCTGAATCTCGGCATCCGCCGCCGCCTCGCCCCCCTGCTCGAGAACGACATCGACCGCATCAAGCTCATGAACAGCCTGCTGCTCTCGATGCCCGGCTCGCCGATCATCTACTACGGCGATGAGATCGGCATGGGCGACAACATCTTCCTCGGCGACCGCAACGGCGTGCGCACGCCGATGCAATGGAGTCCCGACCGCAATGCCGGGTTCTCGCGCGCCGACCCGCAGCAGCTGTACCTGCCGCCGATCATGGATCCGATCTACGGCTTTCAGGCCGTCAATGTCGAGGCGCAGACGCGCGACCGCTCCTCGCTCCTCAACTGGATGAAGCGCATGCTGCAGGTCCGAAAGAGCTCGCAGGCGTTCGGCCGCGGCGCCATGCGGTTCATCCGGCCGGGCAACCGCAAGGTACTCGCCTACGTGCGGGAGCACGGCGACGACACGATCCTCTGCGTCGTGAATCTCGCGCGCTCCGCACAGCCCGTCGAGCTCAACCTGGCCGAGTTCAAAGGAATGGTGCCGACCGAGATGATCGGCCGCACTCCTTTCCCCCCCATCGGCGATCTGCCCTACCTGCTCACCTTGCCCGGCCATGCCTTCTATTGGTTTCGCTTGAGCCGCGAGGCTCAGGCCCCGGCTTGGCACGAGGAGCGCATGCCCCGGGAGGATGCGCCGGTGCTCGTGCTGATCGACCAATGGAACAGCTTCTTTCCGGAGCGCGTTGCACTCTGGCGCAGCGG
>JASHTA010000408.1 GCA_030040795.1 Gammaproteobacteria bacterium
GATTGTAGGTAGGCCTCGACGGCTGTACAAGGCGCCTCGCCGCCCTGCATCTCGAGGATCTGGACACCGCCCGCCTGGGCGAGCGCCAGCAGCTCCACCTCGGGCAGCTCCACGGCGAGCTCGATCGAGCCGTCCTCGAGCGCGCGCTCGCCGCGCACGGCCCCGCGTGCATAGAGCCGAGAGCGCAGCGCTCCCGCGGCCGCGGGAATGCGCATCCGCGCGCCGCGCGCCGCGCGCGCCAAGCGCTCGGCGATCGCCTGCCCGAGCAGGTCGAGTCCGGTCCGTTGCTGCGCGGAGATCCACACGGCCGCGGCGCGGCCTTCGGCATCCCGCTCGATCCGCGCCGCGCCGCGCAGGCGATCGATCTTGTTGTAGACCATGATCTGCGGAATGTGCGCCGCGCCGATCTCGGCGAGCACCTGATTCACCTGCACTCGCTGTGCGTCGCGCCGGGCATGGCTCGCATCGACCACGTGCAAGAGCAGCGTCGCCTCGCGCGCCTCGGTGAGCGTCGACTGGAAGGCCGCCACGAGCTCGTGCGGCAGCTCGCGAATGAAGCCCACGGTATCCGCCACGACGACGGAAGTGCCGCCGGCGAGCCGGACACGGCGCACGGTCGGATCGAGCGTCGCGAACAGCTGATCGGCGACATACGCCTCGGCGCCCGTGAGCGCTTGAAAGAGAGTCGATTTTCCGGCGTTGGTGTACCCGACCAGCGTGACCGTCGGTACCGGAATCTCCGTCCGCAGGTGCCGTCCGGTATCGCGCTGCTGCTTCAGCCGCGCGAGGCGCTTCGTGAGCACCCTGACGCGCTGAGAGAGCAGGCGCCGATCCGTCTCGAGCTGCGTCTCGCCGGGCCCGCGCAGGCCGATGCCCCCTTTCTGGCGCTCGAGATGGGTCCAACCGCGCACCAGGCGGGTCGCCAGATGCCTGAGCTGGGCAAGCTCCACTTCGAGCTTGCCCTCGAAGCTGCGCGCGCGCTGCGCGAAAATGTCGAGTATCAGGCTGTTGCGGTCGAGCACGCGGCGCCCGAAGTGCTCCTCGAGGTTGCGCTCCTGGCTCGGCGTCAGCGCGTGGTCGACGAAGATCACGTCCGCTGCGTGCGATTCGGCGACCGCACGGACTTCGTCAGCCTTGCCGCGCCCGATGAAAAACCGCGGATCCGGGCGCTGCCGCCCCCCGGTCACCGTTGCGACCGGCTGCGCGCCCGCGGACAGCGCGAGCTGCGTGAACTCCTCGATGTCCTCGGGATCGATCTGAGCGCCGAGGCCCAGACGCACCAGGACAGCGCGGGTGGTCACTCCGCTGTCATTCCGGGGCAGGCTCCGACGTCGCCACCGCAGCGCCCTCCTCGGCTTGCAAGCGCACGTTGCGCGCCGGCACGACCGTGGAGATGGCGTGCTTGTAGACCATTTGACTGACGCTGTTCTTGAGCAGAACGACGAATTGATCGAACGAGTCGATCTGGCCTTGCAGCTTGATGCCGTTCACCAGGTAGATGGAAACCGGCACACGCTCCTTGCGCAAGGCGTTCAAAAAGGGGTCCTGCAGCGACTGGCCTTTGGCCATCGGGTTCTCCTTATTTTAGCGGCTTGTAGTTGTTCGACGAAGAATCGCAAACGCCCTTCCCATGGACTGCGATCCCAGCAAGCTCCGTGCCTTGCATCACAAGGCAACACGACGAGCGAATTCTACCATGAGCCTCCGTCGCGCGCCCGTGCGCCGACAAGCTCGCGACGCAGTTCGCATTTCCAGTTGTCGTAGGCGCCGGAGGCATCGGGATCGATCCACCGCGTAGCGCGATCCGCTCGCAGCCAGGTGAGCTGGCGCTTGGCGAGCTGCCGCGTGGCGGCGAGCGCCCGCTCATGGGCCTCATCGAGCCCATACTGTCCCTCGAGATGTGCCCAGAGTTGCCGGTATCCCACGGCGCGAAGCGCCGGATGCCGAGCCGTCAGATCCCCCCTCTCGCGCAGCCCCCGCACCTCGGCGAGGAAGCCTCGCTCCAACATGCTCGAGAGCCGCTTCGCGAGCCGCCGGTGCAGCTCGGCACGATCCGCCGGGGCGAGCGCGAACCGCGGAAGGCTCGCGGCAAGCGGGGTGCGCGCGCGCTGCAGCTCCGAGAGCGGCCGGCCCGTCAGATAGCAGACCTCGAGCGCGCGCTGGATGCGCTGCGGGTCGTTCGGATGAATGCGCGCGGCGGCGCCGGGGTCGAGGCTCGCGAGCTCGGCGTGCAGGCGCGGCCAGCCCTCCTGCGCCGCACGCTCGTCGATCGAGCGGCGCAGCTCGGGGGAGCCGCGGGGCAGGTCGGCGATGCCGTGCAGCAGCGCGCGCAGGTACAGCATCGTTCCGCCGACGAGAAGCGGAATGCGTCCGCGACTTCGAATCGCCTCGATGAGCCGCTCGCAATCGGCGACGAACTCGCCTGCGGAGTAGGCCTGGGCGGGGTCGAGAATGTCGATGAGATGATGAGGCACGCGCGCACGGAGCGCGGCATCCGGCTTCGCCGTGCCGATATCCAGACCGCGGTACACGAGCGCGGAATCGACGCTGATGATCTCGACGGGCAGCTCCTCGGCGAGCCGCACCGCCCACTCGCTCTTGCCCGATCCCGTCGGGCCGGTCAGCACGATGGCTTCGGCGGCCACGACGGCTTCGGCGGCCACGCCTCCAGCAGTCACGCCTCCAGCAGTCACGACTTCAGCGGCCACGCAGGAAGAGCTGGTCGAGCTCCGGCAAGGTGAGGCGTGTCCACGTCGGACGGCCATGATTGCACTGATTGGCCCTGTCGGTCGCCTCCATCTCGCGCAGCAAGGCATCCATCTCGGGCAGAGTGAGGCGTCGATGGGCGTGGATGGCCGTGCGGCACGCGAGGGTTCCGAGGAAGCGGTCCGCCGCTTCCTCGAGATGATGCGCGGCGACTCCGTGCTCCAGGTCCTCGAGCACCGAGCGCAGGACTGCCGCGACATCGCAGCCGTGCAGCAGCGCCGGAACGCGCCGCACCGCGAGCCGGGCCGGCCCGAGCGCGTCGATCTCGAAGCCTGCCCGTGCCCAGTCGGAGCGCCGCTCGAGCAAGGCATCGAGGTCGTGCGGCTTCACGTCGAGGACGATCGGCTCGAGCAGATGCTGGGAGGGCGCATCCCCCTCGCCGTACTGTGCCTTGAGCCGCTCGTAGAGGATCCGCTCGTGGGCCGCGTGCATGTCCACGAGCACCAGGCCGTCGCGGCTTTGCGCGAGGATGTACACGCCGTGAAGCTGTGCGAGAGCGGTGCCAAGCGGCCGATCGGAAGCGCTCGCCCAAC
>JASHTA010000043.1 GCA_030040795.1 Gammaproteobacteria bacterium
GCATCCTCGGTCGTTTCCGCTCCTGTCTTCAGCCGCACCCAGGCAACCACCACCTCGCCGAGCCTCTCATCGGGCACCCCGACGACCTGGGCTTCGGCGACCGCGACGTGTGTGTATAAGAACTCCTCGATCTCCCGCGGATAGATATTCTCTCCGCCCCGAATGATCATGTCCTTCAGCCGTCCAGTGATCTGCACCCGTTGATCGGGGCTCATGGTGGCGAGATCCCCCGTGTGCAGCCAGCCCTCATGATCGATCGCACTCTCCGTCGCTTCCGCATCGCCGTCGTAACCCTTCATGACGAGATAGCCGCGAGCGCAGAGCTCGCCCTGCTCGCCGACAGGTACGGTATGGCCCTCGCGATCGACGATTTTGATCTCGGTGTTCGGATAGGGCAGGCCGACGGTTGCGACACGAACCTCGATGGGATCATCGATCGCGCTGCCGGTGATGGCCGGGCTCGCCTCGGTCTGTCCATAGGCGATCGTGATCTGTGGGCAGTGCATGGTTTCCATGACGCGGAGCATCACCTCGACCGGGCAGAGCGCGCCGGCCATGATGCCGGTGCGCAGGCTCGATAGATTGCGCTCCCGGAATTCAGGATGGTCCAGCTGCGCGATGAACATGGTCGGGACCCCGTAGATCACGGTCCCGCGATAGCGCTCGATCGCGGCGAGCGTCGCCCCGGCATCGAAGGTGGGCGCCGGCAGGATCATCGCCGCGCCCACGGTGGCCATTGACAGGGTGCCGAGGACGCAGCCGAAGCAGTGATACATCGGGACGGGCACGATGATCCGGTCCTGCGGCGTCATCCCCATCCGGCGCGCGGCGAACCACGCATTGTTCAAGATATTCCGGTGGGTGAGCAGCACGCCCTTCGGGGAGCCCGTGGTGCCCGAGGTGTACTGCATATTGGTGGCGTCATCGGGCGAAACGGCGATCTCACCCAAGGGACGCGACGCCGCGATGAAGTCGCGCCAGGAGGAGGTACCGAGGTAGACCACCTGGAGCGGCGCGAGCTGGGCCCGACTGGCGCGGGCCTCCTCGAGAATGGCCCGATAGGCGCTGCGCCTGTCGCGCTCGTGCAGAAAGATCGCACGCATGCGCGACTTCTCGAGCACGTAGGCCAGCTCCGAGGCCCGGTACGCCGGATTGACATTGACCAGGATGAGCCCGGCGCGTGCGGCCGCGAGCTGCAGGAGCGGCCACTCGGCGCAATTCGTCGCCCACACTCCGAAGCGATCGCCAGGCTCGAGTCCGAGCGCCACGAGCGCTCCGGCCACGCGCTCGACTTCCGCGGCCAAAGCCAGAAAGGTCAGTTGGACGTTCTGAAATGGGACGACGAGAGCCTCCGCGTCTGGCTGGCGCGCGAGCGTCCGCACGAACGCTGTGTAGAGGGTGTCGTCGAGCAGCGGCTCCTCTGGCCCGCGGGCATAGCTCGGACGGCTCGCCGCCGCGGCCGGGACGCCGAGACTCACAGGCGGCGACGTCGCCATGCGCAAAGACCCATTTCGACGTCAGGGCTCGCGCCCTTGCGGCTGAAAGCCAGGCACGCCGAAGCGCCACAGCAGGAACGCCTCTTCATCCGCCTGCTCGCCGTTCCTCTGCGCTTTGGTCGAGCCGATGCCATGACCGGAGTCGTAGCTGACGCTGAGTAGAATGGGATTGGGGCCGCCGTTGGCGGCCTGCAGGCGCGCGGTCATCTTCGCGACCTCCCAGGGCTCGACGCGCGGATCGTTGGCGCCGGTCTCGAGCAGCACGGCGGGGTAATGCACCCCGTCGCGCACGTGAATGTAGGGGCTCATGGCATAAAGCCCGTGAAAGCCGGCCTGAGTGGTCACCGAGCCGAACTCCACGACATTGGGCGGCCCATTGGGCGTGAGCTCGGCGCGCAACGTATCGGACATGCCGTGAGAGTCGATGGCGGCGGCGAACAGGTCGGGACGCCAGTCGATCGCCCCGCCGATGGTGATGCCGCCCGCCGAAGTCCCCGAGCCGCCCAGGTAGTGCGGTGAGGTGTAACCCTGATCGACCAGATATTGAGCGCATGCAATCATGTCGAACACGGTGTTGAGCTTGGTGAGCTTCATGCCGGCCTCGTGCCAGCCCTCACCGAACCAGCCTCCGCCGCGCACATGAGCGATGGCCAGAATGCCGCCGCGCCGCAGCCAGGGCAGATCGCGTGCCAGGAAAGTCGGCGATATCGTAATTCCGTAGCTGCCGTAGCCGGTCAGAAGCGTCGGGTGACGACCGTCGAGCTTCGTGCCCGCGGGCAGGACGATCGACAGCGGAATCAACGTGCCGTCGTAGCTCACGGCCTCGACCTCGCGCGACTCCAGTCCGCTCGTGTCGGCGCTCGAGGGCGGCTGTATTCCGGTGTTGCGAATACGGCCGGAGCGGGCATCGTAGGCATACACCACCGGCGGTTTGATCCAGGACTCGAGCGCGAACAGCGCGCCCGGGGATTGGGGGTCGGTGGCGAGATCCCGCGCCGTGCCCGTGAACGGGAGTGAGAGCTCACTGGCCGTCCCGCCGTAGGGCATGCGCGTGATCCGGCTCATGCCATCCAGCGTGCTCTGTATATAGAGGGCATCCGAGGCCACGCCCAGCGCGCTGATCACGGCTTGGCTCTCCGGCACGACCACCGTCGCATGGCTCAGATCGGGGGCACGCAGGTCGGTTGCGACAATCTCGAACCGCGGTGCGTTCCGGTAGGTCAGCAGGTATATGCGCGTGCCGTGTGCCGCGAAGGCGGTGATGTGGTCGTCCTTGCCCGCGAGCCGGGTCCAGACCGGCCGACCTGCCGCCACGGCCGCGAGCGGTGAGAGATAGATCGCATCGATGACGTTGGAGCTTTCATTCTCCGTCAGCACGCCGAAGGCGAAGGGCGAGCCGGGCACCGTGGCGACCATCGCATCCTGATCGGGCGCGACTGGGACGGTGGGTGTGACAGCGTAGCCGAACAGGGCCACATCGCCGCTGCCCTGCGGATGGGTTCCGAGATGGTGCAGGTAAACGCGGCTCTTCAAAAAAAAGGCGGAAGGCGGGTCCGCCGGAGAAAGCTTTTGCAGGCGGTAGTAGACGAATGATTTGCCGTCTGGCAGCCACCAGACCGGCTGGAACTCGTCGTTGTCGCCCTCGCAGCGGTCGATCGCAACTCCCATGTCCTTGCCGCTGGCCGTGTCGATCACCCGCAGGGTAGCCGCCTCGGAGCCACCGGCGGAAACCCCGTAAGCGACGTAATGGCCATCCTGCGAGGGTTGAAAATAATTGATGGCCTCCGGAGTGCGGCGTGCGGCAAAGCGATCCGGATTCACGAGCAGCCGGATCCTGCCCGTGGTCTCATCGCGCACATAGAGCTTCGCGGTGTTTTGACCAGGGGCGGTCTGCAGGTAAAAGTCCCGGCCTCCGGCCCGGATCAGGCTACCGGTCTGCGTGGTCGAATTGCTCGCAGCGTCGATTTCCCGCAGCAGTGCAGCGCGTCCCGGGATGGCATCGAGCAGACTGCGCGTGTGATCGTTCTGCGCCCGCATCCAAGCGGCAAGCGGCTGGCTGCCGGGTGCCTCCATCCAGCGATAATCATCAACGACCCGGGTGCCGTAGTAATCGGTGGTGACCGGCTGGACCCTCGCCACGGGTGGTGCCGCCAGGGCGGCCAGCGGCAGGCATCCGCCGAGCAGTGCAAGTATCCGGCGAGGGGTCACGGTCTGGACTTCCGGTGAGAGGTCACGGTCTGGACTCCCGGTGAGAGGTCACGGTCTGGACTCCTGCACCGCGGGGCTCTGCTCGGCTCGGAGTGCCGTGCACAGCAGGATCGACTCTCGGGCCTGTCCGAGTCCCCGCTTCGTCCCCGGCAGCTGATCGACCCGCGGCGTGAAGAACGTTTCCAGTCGATCGGCCTCGGCCTGAGAGCATCCTCCTCCGCCGGCGATCTGTGGCAAGTCCCCGCCCGAGAAGATGCCGCTGCGCTCGACAATGCGCCGGTAATGTTGGGTAAACCAGTGCCACAACTGATCGCGCTCCGCGCGAGTCTCGCGGCCGCCGCGCAGCACCATCGCCATCTCGCCGACCTTCACCTCATCGCCCAGCGCGAAATCGCGCGCGACATCGGCTTCGGCGCCCTCGGCATGGCTCAGGGCGGTGAGCATGGCATTGCGCTTTACCGGGTCGGTCGTCAGGCCGATCTGCCGCATGAGAGCGCTCACCGCGGGCTGGCCCTGCTCCTCCACGGCGACCGAGAGCGCGGTCGGCAGCAGATCGGGGTTCGCGGCATCGAGATCGAGCTGCCCGTTCGCGCCGCGCTCCAGGGCCGCCTCGCCCTGCCTCAGCAGCGCCGCTCGTACGGCCGGCACTTTGAACGTGAGTCCGAGCGCGCTCGCGAGCGAGCTGCGCATCAGCGCATCGTCCGCCGACTCACCGGCGCGACGCCGGTACCCGAGTGCCTCGAGCCGCGGCAGATAGGCCTTCTCCACGGCATCGCGAACCGCGGCGCGCTGCGTATTCGAGCGCGCCTTGTACCGATAGATCCATTCGACGGTGCCGAGCGGCGCGAGGGCCACCTGGCGAACGCTCGATGGAGCGAGCTCACGCATCACGGCCAGAGCCTCGGGGGCATCGAGGGTCCCGCGCTGGAATGCCGCGCTCGCCGAATCTGCGTAGGCGAGCTGCTCCGCGTCGCTGCGCTCGGAGATCGCCCGGCTCAGCGCCGCGCGATCCGGCTTCGCCATCTCGAAGCGGTAATAGCCGACGCCAGCGGCATTGGGCATGTACCACTTCGGACATCCACCCCCGACCTTCATCCGGGTGACGCGCGTATCAACCAGCTGACACTGCTGGGCGTCTGGAAAGCTCACGCAGACCGGAATGCCCCACAGGCGGCTCGGATTCCCCTTGGAGCCGATGGGCAGATAGCGGCTCTGCGTCAAATAAAGCACGGGACCCCCGGTCTGTGCGCAGTCGAGCCGGCTCGCCACCCGGGGGACGCCGTTCTGATTCAGGAAGCTCTTGAATGCGTCTTCGAAGCGCTTGCCTCTTTGAGCGGCGGCTGCGATCGCCTCGACCAAGTCATCCGCGTCGGCGTTGCCGAATGCATGCGCTGTGATGTATGCCCGCATCCCTTGCTGGAACGCCTTCGGGCCGACGAAGTGCTCGAACATGCCGATCACCGCCGCACCCTTCTGGTAGGTGATCCCATCGAACGCCGTGTCGATGTCGCCCTCGCCCGTGATCGGCTGGCGGATCATGCGCGCGCTGACCAGGCTGTCGTCGGCCATTGCCCCTTCGCCGCCCTCGATGCGTCCGAGGTCCGTCCGGTATTCGGGGTGAAGCGTCTCGGCAACCTTCTGCTGCATCCAGGTCGCGAACGCTTCGTTCAGCCAGATGTCGTTCCACCATTTCAGCGTGACGGTGTCGCCCGTCCACTGATGCGCGAGCTCGTGAGCCTCGTCGTTGAACGTGGTGCGCACCGCATCGGGTGAGGAGCTCTCGTCGAGCAGCAGCAGCCAGTCCCGGAAAGTCACCAGGCCCGCGTTCTCCATCGCACCCGCCGAAAAATCCGGCAGCGCGGCCAGATCGAGCTTGCCGAACGGATACCCGAATCCGTAGTAGCTCTCCTCGGCCTCGATGATGCCGGGCACCATTGCGAGCGCGCGTTGCATCTTGCGCCCGTTGCCGCGCGTGGCGATCCCACGCACGGGCACCGGCTCGGACCGCCAGCGAGTCGGAGGGATCGTCGGACCCTGCACGATATCCCAGGGCCCGGCAGCCCAGGCGTAGAGATATGTGGGCAGGGGCTTCGTCGGCGCGAAGGTGAGCGTCTTCCAGCCGTCCGGGTCGCTCTTCTCGGTCGCCTGAGCGGCGTTTGCGACGGCCGTGTCCGCGTCGGGAATCGTGAGGCTCAGCATGAGCGGGGCCTTGAAGCCGGGCTCGTCGAAACAGGGAAACGCGAGGCGCGCGCTGATCGGCTCCATTTGAGTCATCGCATAAGCGTGGCCGGCGAACACGACCTTGTAATAGCCCTGCAGAGTGCCGTTGTACGAAGCGCTGAAGGCGATCTTCAGCGTCAGGCGCTGCGGCCCGAGAAGCTCGCCGAAATCGATGCGCGCGACCCCGGCCTTGGGCACGGTCTCGGTGTAGCGGCCGGGATGCGCGCGCCCCCCGGCATCCGTGATCGTGACGCTTTGCACACGCAACTCCTTGCCGTGCAGCCACAGATGATCCGATGTCTTCCTCAAGTCGACCGCGATCGTGACCGTCCCGCGATAGTCCGAGGCCGCCGGGTCGCTGCGCAGCGCGAGCACGTAGGACTGGGGCACTGCCCAGCGCGGCAGCATCTCGAGCGGCGGCGCCTCGCTCGAGGGCACGATGGCTGCGCTCGGGGGCGCGATGGCCGCGCTCGAACGGCCCGGCACGGCGAGCGCGGAAGCCGCCGCGAGCGACAGGAGGGACAGAAGGGACAGCGGGATGCGGGCGAGCATGGGCATATCGTTTGATTCGGGTCAGTTGACGCCGCCGGCTCCCGACCGTGAAGATTCACCGCAGCGGCGTATCGATCGCGATGGTGACGACAAGTATGTCACGTCTGGACCGCTTCTCGACACGGACCCTGCCACGGACCCTGCCACGGCAGCCGTATCTGCGGGCCGGAGGAAAATCCGTGATGATCGCCAGGGCGGCGCTCGCCGCCGTGACGCTCGGCATGGTGGTGCTCGCCATGGTAGCGCTCGTCCTGACCCATTCGGCGGCTCTGCGCGCGGCGGGCCGGGCCGCAGGCTGCGACGAGACCTGCCTGAAGGGCTTCATGGACGCCTACCTGCAGGCGTTGCAGAGGCACGATCCGTCATCGCTGCCGCTCGCTACGCACTATCGCTACACGGAGAACGGCGCGGTGCTGTCGCTCGGGAGCGAGGGGCTGTGGGTCACGTTCAATCGCTATGGCCCGTACCGCCACGACGTGTATGACCCGACCACGGGCGGCGTCGCAACTTACGTCAATCTGATGGAGAACCATGAGCTCCCGTTCCCCGATCTGCTCGCGGTGCGCCTGAAGATCGTCAATCACGCGATCGCCGAGATCGAGACCGTGGTCGATCGGCACGCGCGATCCGCATGGAACTTGCCGCCGAAGGATCCGAGCTGGATGGCCACCATGGAGCGGGATGAGCCGGCCGCGACGCGGATCTCGCGCGAGGCGCTGAGGCGGGGCGCCCTCGGCTATCTGCGCTCTGTCGCCTTTCACGACGCGGCGCTCGCGCCCTATGCCGAGTCCTGCATCCGGTTGGAGGATGGGAATGTCACTGCTTTCGGGCCGCATGACACCCCTCCGGTGCCGATCGGGCGTCAGCCGACGGCCGTCCCGGGCGAGGCGCCGCGGCCGAACATGCTGGGCATCGGCTGCGGCAAGCAGCTCGATTACCTCGAGTACTCGTTCATCACGGGGTACGAGGACGCACGTTTCCCCATCATCGATGTGAAGCGGCAGCTCGTCTTCGCCATCTTCGATTTCATGCGCCGCGGGAACGTCGAGAGCTGGACTTACCGGGGCCACCGGTTCGCCATGCCGGAGGGCATGCGGGAGCCGAACGAGATTCTGAACACCGAGATCTTCAAGTTCGTGAACGGCAAGATCTCGCGTGTCGAGGCCGTGTTCGAGGGCCCGCAAGCCTACAAGCGCGGTACCGGCTGGCCGGGCGGCACTCCTGCCGAGTCCCTGCCTGCCGGCAAGTGAGACAGCCCCAGCGGCACGCTGTCGATGCCACTCGGTGCTTGCGCCGAGCCCGGATTACCGTTTTTTGATTCCTTATTAAGTATCAATTTATCTTCATGATACTCTTTTAAGTATCGATCCGTTGTGATACCGGCACAATCTAGATATTCTATAAGACATCATTTCTTGTTTTTGATGTCTTAAAAAGTATCTATATGAAAACGTCGTACGCGATCAAGCAATTGGCGGAGGCGCTAAAGGACATCCGGATTGCTCGGGGTTTTACCCAGCGAGAGCTCGCTGAACGCGCCGGTTTTGGGCAGAACCGCCTGGCGCTGATTGAAGCGGGCGAGGTCGACCTTCGTGCCTCCACGCTGATCCAGTTGGCACGGGCGCTGGATCTTGAGCTGGTACTGGTACCGCTTCGGGTGTTGCCAGCGGTGCAGTCTCTAACCGGAGGCCAACCAAGGCGTCGGGAAAACGCCGGGCGGCACTCGGTCCGAGGTACTCCGATCCGAGTGCTGCGCCACATCCAGCAACACGTGGCCGCGCTCGAGCGCGCGTACCCCGCCGGTGAGCGCGCACAGCCCGTTGGTGAGCACGCGCATCCCGCCGGTGAGCACGCACAGCCCGCCAGCGAGGAGCTCGCGAAAGTGAAGAGCGCTGTCCAGGCGCTCGTTGAAATGGGACCGGATCTTGGGGTCTCCGCCCTGCGGCCACTGCGCCGCAGCGTCCATTGGCTTGCACTCGCTCGGACGAACCAGGCGCAGGCCCAGCATTTTCTGGCCAACGCGACTGCAGAGCTGCGGGCGTTACACCAGATGCTGCCTGCAATGGCACGCCTTGAACAGGCTCCTCAGGCTCAACGAGCCGCCTACAGCCTGGAGGATGAGAGCTTGTGAGCGATGCGGTCTCGGTTCTCGAGGTGCTTTTGCACGGACAGGGCATCGGCACTCTGACGCGCACGGCAGGCGACACGACGCTCTTTGCCTTCAACAGCCGCTACATCGCGGATGAGGCGCGGCCGGCATTGAGTCTGTCATTCAAGACCCGGGAGGGAGTGCTGCGCACGGAGCTCCAGCCCTACCGTACGCATCTGATGCCCTTCTTTTCAAACCTGTTGCCCGAGGGGCACCTCCGACAGTACCTCGCCGAGCGCGGCGACGTTCATCCGGATCGCGAATTCTTCCTGCTGTGGCTGTTGGGAGAGGACCTGCCAGGGGCGCTCCGCGTCAGGCCTGCCGAACGGGATGTGCTGCCGCCGGCGTATGCGCGGGAGGCGGGCGCCGAGTCCGACGGGGCGCGTGCTGATCCGGCTGCCAGCCAGGCGCTGCGGTTCTCGCTGCCCGGTGTGCAGTTGAAGTTCTCCGCAATCACCAAGGCGACCGGAGGCCTCACCATTCCGGCCAGAGGCGTCGGAGGCTCCTGGATCGTCAAGCTGCCCTCAGGGCGCTATGCCGGTGTGCCACGCAACGAGTACAGCATGATGACCCTGGCTTCAAAGCTGGGCATGAGCGTGCCGCGGGTCGAGCTGGTGGATGTCCGCGAAATCGAAAACCTTCCCTCGGGTCTAGGACAATTGCGCGAGCACGAGGCGCTTGCGGTGGAGCGTTTCGATCATCTCCCAGATGGCGCGCAGGTGCACACGGAGGATTTTGCGCAGGTCTTCGATCTGTACCCGGCCAACAAGTATGAGAAGGCCAGTTCCACGACCATCGCGCAGGTGCTTGGCATCGAGACTTTGCAGGAGGATGTGCAGGAGTTCATCCGGCGTCTGGTGTTCAACGCGCTGATCGGAAACTCCGACATGCACGTGAAGAACTGGTCGCTGACTTACCCCGACCGTAAACGCCCCCGGCTGTCTCCGGCCTATGACTTCGTGTCCACGACCGCCTATGCTCCGGATGAGACTTCCGGCCTCAAGTTCAGCCGCAGCAAGTACTACAAGGACCTCACGCTCGATGAGCTCGCGCATATGGCCAACCGGGCAAACCTTCCCGAGCAGCTGGTCTTCAATGCGGCGCAAGAGACCGTGCAGCGCTTCCACCAAGTGTGGTCGCAGGAGCGTTCCAATCTACCGTTGTCCCGGGATGTCATCCAAGCCGTGGAGCGCCAGTTGAGCTTGGTGCCGCTCGCGAGGCTTTAAGGTCGCGAGATCGATGCCTGGGGGCCATCGTGATCTACGTGGACCTGTGGAAGACGGCCGTGAGGTGCAAAGTGCGGTTGAAGCCCTGAAGGCAAGCAACTTGGTCATGCGCAACGGAGACCGCGGCCCTATCTGTCACTGTGACAGCCCCGTTCGTGCGCGAAAGCTGGCTGCGGCTGCACCGGCACGGCGAGAGCGACATCGAGAGATCCAGCATGCTGGGTTCCGACGACGGATGAGTGAGATCACGCGGCGCCGCGAGGCGATCGAGTCCGGGGACGCTGAGCCGGGATAAACTCGCGCGATGACCGATGCGGCGCTGGCTCGATTAGCGGCAAGGGTGGGGCGGTTGCTGCTGCGTAAGCAGTTGCACGTCGTGACGGCGGAGTCGTGCACGGCCGGCTGGATCGCGAAGGTGCTCACGGACACGGCGGGCAGCTCTGCGTGGGTTGACAGCGGTTACGTCACGTACTCGAACGCGGCGAAAAGCCGCGCGCTCGGCGTTGCCGGCCGCACGCTCGAGCGCTTCGGCGCCGTGAGCGAGCAGACGGCTCGGGAAATGGCGCGTGGGGCTCTCCGTGCATCGGGCGCCGAGGTTGCGATTGCCGTGAGCGGCATCGCCGGACCGGATGGGGGGACGCCCGACAAGCCGGTCGGCACAGTCTGGTTCTGCGTCGGCCGGCGGCGGGGCCGGTCGATCGCCTCGAGGACATTGCACAAGAGATTCGGCGGCGACCGAGAGACCGTGCGCCGCAAGTCCGTGGAGTGCGCCCTGCGGCTCATCCTGCAAAGCCTCTGAGCCCACTGAAGCGTCTGAGCCCACTGAAAGTGTCTAAGCCCACTGCAAAGCCTCGGAGCCCATGACAAGTACGC
>JASHTA010000409.1 GCA_030040795.1 Gammaproteobacteria bacterium
GCGCTGGGCGATCCTGGAAACCAGCCTCAAGCGGTGGGCCTGCGCACTGCAAGCACAGAGCGCGCTCGACGCCCTCACCCAGCTCGCGGATTCGCGGCCCAGCGCAGCCGCGGCGCGGACCGTTGACATCAGCTTGCCTCCCTCGATGCAGCGAATTGTCGACCACCCCGGGGCGCCCACGACACGGTGGGCCGCCAAGGCAAGCCTGCAATTCCTGGCCGCCTCGGTGCTCCTCGATGGAGACATCCTCGACTCGAGGATGGAGGCGGCCGGCCGCTCCGAGCCGCACGTCCTCGACCTCATGCGGCGCATCCACATCATGGGCGACTCGTCGCTGGAGACCCGATACCCGCGGGAGTGGCCGGCGAAGGTGCGGCTGCGGGACTCCCAGGGCGAGGCCGAGGCGGAATCCTCGCTGCCGCCGGGGCATCCTGCGCGTCCCCTGCCCTTCGAATCCAGCGAGTCGCGCTTCCGGCGCTATGCCGCGCGCCAGCTATCTTCTGAGAAGATGGATTCCGCGATCGCGCTCATCAAGACGCTCGAGCGCCAGCACGACGTGGGCGCCCTGGTCGCGCTGCTGTGTCTCTAACGGACTGTCTCCTCGCGCGCGTGACGCGCAAAGTGAGAATCCTCGATCCTCACGCCCCACCGGCGCCGTAGATGCGGCGAGCGGCGGCTTCGCTGATGAGCCCTTCCCGCAGATCCTCTGCGACCCGCGCTGGCGCCCTATCCTTCGGATTTCCGTAGCCACCGCCGCCGGCCGTGCGGAAGATGACCGAATCCTCCGGTGCGAGCGGCACGTTGGTGCCCTTGTAGATCAACTCCTCACGACCGTCCGCGCGGCGGATCAGGCCCTGGTTGCTCTGTCCCGCAAGACCTCCCGCCAGACCCCAGGGGGGGCACCGGGTGCGGTCCAGGTTCACATTGATCTTGCAGGGAACGAGGCACGTGATGCAGGTGTCGATGCCGAGCCCACCTCGATATTGGCCCGGCCCGCCACTGTCGGCGCGCAACTTGAAATGCTCGATGTGCACTGGATACATGGCTTCCTGCACCTCGATGGGAACGTTGCGCACGTCGCCCTGGCAGATGGAAACCGACGCGTCCTGGCCGTCGCGATCGACGTGCCCCCCCCACCCTCCGCCCGTCATGTTGAGCAACACGAAGCGGCGGCCTTGCGCATCCTGGCCATAAATGGAATAGCCGCCCATGTCGCCCTTGTGCGCCGCGGGAATCCGCTTCGGCAGCGCCGATGCGAGCGCCTTGAACGTCGTGTCCACCACCGTGGGCAGCGCGATGCTCCACTGGCCTAAGGCGGCCGGCGGGCGGGCGCTCAGGAACGTACCCTCCGGCAGCACGAGATGCAGCGCGCGGAACGAGCCTTCATTGACCGGGGCCTCAGGCAGCGTGAGGCATTTGTAAGCAACGCGCGCTGCGGCCAAGCCGCCCGAGTATCCGGCGTTCAGCGGGCCCATGACCTGTGGATTCATTTCGGAGAAATCCATCGTCATGTCGGAACCGCGTACCTCGACCGCCACTTTCACACGCAGCGGCTTGTCCAGCTCGCGCCCGTCGTTGTCGAGGCAGGATTCCGCCGTATATCGGCCATCGGGAATCCGCGACACCACCGCGCGAGCCTGCGCTTCGGCCTGGTCCCAGATCTCCTCGATGCACCGGGTCGCCGCATCCCAGCCGTAGCGGTCGGCGATCTCGCTCAGGCGCTTCCCGCCCAGCCGGCAGCAGGCGATCTGCGCGCGCAGATCGCCGAGCACCGAATCTGGAAATCGCACATTGTCGCGGATGATCTGCAATACACCCTCGTTGGGGACTCCGGCCTCGTGGAGCTTGATCGAGCGGAACTGCAGCCCTTCCTGGTAGATCTCCGTCGTTTCGCTGGAACCGAAGCCCACCCGCGAGCCGCCGACGTCGACCCAATGCGCACGGCTCGCGGCGAACGCGA
The DNA here is from genome assembly GCA_030040795.1 of Gammaproteobacteria bacterium. Classification (GTDB taxonomy): domain Bacteria; phylum Pseudomonadota; class Gammaproteobacteria; order Steroidobacterales; family Steroidobacteraceae; genus JASHUC01. Next base: position 1,961 of record JASHTA010000409.1, read on the forward strand.
TGAGCCGGCCGCGATGGAAGCACGGCGTATAGACGGCGACATTGTTCAGGTGCTGGCCGCACACCCCCGCATGGTTCATGAGCAGCACGTCGTTCGGCGAGAAGCCGTTCGGCCCGTACTTCTCGATGCCGTCCCGAATCACGATCCCTAAGTCTGCGAGGAAGATGGGCAGGCCGCCGCGATTCTGGGCGATCATCCTGCCCTGCGTGTCGATCAGACCGCAACAGAAGTCGTGCACTTCGTAGATCATCATGTTGTAGGCAGTCTTGCAAAGCGCCGCCGCCATGTCGTCGGCGGCGGCGATCACGCCGTAGCGCACGACTTCCAGCGTGACGGGGTCGGGGCTCCTGCTACCGCTCATACCGGTGCCACGTCGATCATGATGACGCCTATCTCGTTCACCCGTGCCACATCTCCGGGATGGATCAATATCGTGGAGTTCTCCTCCTCGATCACCGCTGGTCCTTCGACGACATCGTGCGCCTCGAGCTGGCCACGCCACACGATCCGCGCCGCCTCCGGGCGTTGCGCATCGCCGAAGATCACGTCGCGGCTCGACTCGAGCTGTTTCGACGCGCTCGCCCGGTAGGGCGCCGCAAGCAGCCGGCGCACGAGCGTCTCGTCGCGCGGGAGGCGCATGGACAGGCGCAGGTTGACGATCTCGACCGCCTCGCCGGGCGAGGCGTGCCCATAATGCCGCTCGTGCAGGGCGTCGAACGCCCTGCGGAGCATCGCCCTGCTCGCGGCGTCAAGCGGGCCACCTTCGAGCGGGACGGGGAGCGCGTGATCCTGTCCGCGATAGCGCAGATCGACGCTGCGGATCAACTCTAGCGTGGCGGCATCCAGGCCGTCCTTCTGTAGTTGTCGCCAGCCCGGGGCGGCCATCAGCTCGAACTGCCTGTGGACCTCCGTGCCGTCGACGTCCGCCAGCTCCGCCACGAAGGTCTGGACGAAATCCTGCCGCCACGCCGCGAGCAACATACCGAGCGCGGAAAACGTGCCGGGGTACCGCGGCACTGCGACCCGTGAGATCTTGATCTCCCTCGCGACCGCGACGGCATGCAGCGGGCCTGCGCCGCCGAAGGCGATGAGTGTGCAGTCACGCGGATCGATGCCGCGCTCCATCGACACGGCGCGTACCGCGAGCGACATCATGGTGTCCGCGATCTGCACGATCCCGTGGGCGGCGCGCTGAATCGTCATTCCCAAGGGCTCGCACACGCCGGTCTGCACGGCCTGCTCGGCGAGCTTCGTGTCGAGGGCCATGCCACCGCCGAGGAAGCGCTGCGAGTTCAGCCGACCCAGCAGCAAGTTGGCATCCGTGACGGTAGGGAATGTCCCTCCCCGCCTATAACAAGCGGGCCCCGGCGACGCGCCGGCGCTCTCGGGGCCGATTCGCAGCGCGCCCTGCGCATCCACCCAGGCGAGGCTGCCCCCGCCAGCGCCGACCTCGATCACGTCTACCACCGGAAGCTGCATGGGCTGACCGCTGACCGGCCCGCCGATGAAATAGCCCTGCCGGAAAAGCGGCACGCCCGCGTCGATCAACGTTGCTTTGGCCGTGGTACCGCCCATGTCGAAGCCAATGGCGCTCTTGAGGCCGAGCAGGCGCATCAGCTCGGCTGCGCCGATCATGCCGGCCACGGGCCCGGACTCCATCATCCACACGGGCTGGCGGCGTGCCTGCTCCACCGACATCGTCCCGCCGTTGGAGCGCATGATCTGCAGCGCGCCATGGAAGCCACGGCCGACGAGAAACCGACTCAGCTCGCCGAGGTAGCCTTCCACCTTCGGTCCGGCGTAGGCGTTGAGGACGGTGGTCGAGATGCGCTCGTACTCGCGTATCTCCCGCAGGATCTCGTGACTTGCCGTGATGAAGAGCTGAGGATGGCGCTCCCGCAGGACGCAGGCCGCCTCGGCCTCGTGCGTCGGATTGCGGTAGCTGTGCAGGAAGCAGATGGCAACCCCGCGGACACCCGCGGCGACCAGCTGCGCACCGAGCTGCTCCACCTGCGCACGATTCAGCGGCCTGAGGACATTGCCCGAGCCGTCGATGCGCTCATCGACCTCGAGCCGCAGCTGCCGTCCCACGAGTGGCTGTGGGCGCTGGAAGTCGAGGGCGAAGCTCTGCGGGCGGTTGGCGCGCCCTATGGCGTATACGTCTGCGAAGCCCCGTGTTGTGAGCAGCGCTGTCGCCGTGCCCTTGCGCTCGAGCACTGTATTGATGACGATCGTCGAGCCGTGTAGCAGCTCCGACAGAGCCTCGGGAGCGAGGCCGGCCAGCTTCAGACATTCCGCGACGCCCTCAGCCGGCGCTTCCGCGACGGTCACGCTCTTCGAGCAGACCAGCCCCGCCCCGGTGAATGCGACCAAGTCCGTGAAGGTTCCACCGATGTCCACGCCCGCAACCTGCAATCCCCGCTCCGCCACCGCATTCACCTCCGCCGCCAGGTAAACCGCAGCTCGGCGCGGCGCGCGAGCTCGTTCAACAGGACCGCCATGAGCGCCAGGACTACGATCAACGCATAGAGCGGCGCAGGGTCGAAGCTCTCGGAGTACAGGTGCGCGAAATAACCCACGCCGTCTATGGATGCATACAGCTCCGCGAGGATGACGCCGAGCAGCGTCATCGCCACGCTGAGCCGCATGCCGGCGAAGAAGCTCGGCACCAGATGCGGAAGCACGACGTGGCGGAGGACCTGCATGCGGCTGGCGCCCATGGAGCGTGCCGAGCGCAGGAATAACGGGCTCACGTCGCGCATTCCCGCGATGACATTGACCATGATCGGAAAGATGCCGTGGGTGAAGCCGAATGCGACCTTGCTCGCCGGGCCGAGCCCGAAGAACATCACAAACAATGGCAGCACGGTCACCTGCGGTACCGCGTAGAGCATCAGGACGAGCGGATATGCCGTACGGCTGATCCGCTCGCCGGCGCCCACGAGCACGCCCACGGCGGTGCCCGCGAGCACGGCGAGGGCGAAGGCGAGCAGCAGCTCCCAGAAGGTGGTGCCGATGGCCCTGAGGACCGTGGGGTCAGCGAGCGTGCGGGTAACAAGGGCCTGCAGGATGCGCGTCGGCGGACTCACGAATTCGGGGTCGAGCACCGTGCGGGCCAAGCCCTCCCAGATCAGCAGCCCCGCGGCGATCACGCCCAATCGACCGATCGCCGGGCTTGCGAGCGCGGTGCGCAGCCACGATCGCTTCCCTGTGAGCACGCTCATCGTGATTCGCCTCCGCGCAGATCGCCCCGCAAGCGTTCCAGGCGTCCCGCCAACATGACGAGGCAGAACGAGGTCGCGATCACGACGAGAATCCAGGCGAACATGCGCGAGGAATCCATCAATTGTGCCGAGTTGGCGACCTCGTGGCCCAGCCCGCTGATCGAGGAGAGTGTCTCGCCGCCCAGCACCGTGGCGAAGCAGATGAAGAAGCCGATTCTGAGGCCCGTCAGGATCACCGGCAATGCGCCGGGAAGCAGCACGCGCCGGAACAACAGGTGAGGCGGTGCGCCCATGGAGCGCGCCGCCGCGATCAGCTTCCCGTCCACGTGGATGACCCCGCTGATTGTGTTCAACGCGATCGGGAAGAACGCATAGGTCATGCCGTAGGCGATCTTCGATCCCGGACCGATCCCGAAGAACAGCAGGAACAAGGGAAAGAACAGCGTGAGCGGTATCGCGAATAGGCCCGACAGCAGAGGCTCCAACAACCGGCACAGGTACTGCGACCGCGTGATGGCGAAGCCGGCCGTCGTACCGAGGACCGCGGCCCCCACGTACGCGATCAGCACGGTCCGCAGCGTCGTGCCGATGGCCTGCACGACCGCGCCGCTCGCGACAATCTGCGTGAGCGCCGCGTAGACGGCACCGGGCGACGGCAGGAACAACGAGCTGATACGGCCGGACAGCGTGAGCACGTGCCATGCGACGAAGACCGCGGCGATGAAGCCCGCCTGGATCCATTTGGGGGACGAGAAGATGCCGAGAAGCCTTTGCATGCGCATCGGGAGCCGCTCAGACGTTCTGCCGGACGGCCTCACGGATTTCCTCGCGCAGCAGGCCGTAGAGCCGATTGCGCAGGCCGTTGAACTTGTCGGAAGTCATGAAATCGGGCCGCCGTGGATGCGGCTCGTCGACGGTGACGATGCTCTTCAGGCGCGCCGGCCGGGCGGTAAACACGAAGATGCGGTCCGATAGGAACACGGCTTCGGCCAGACTGTGAGTGACGAAGACGATCGTCTTGTGGGTCTGCTCCAACAGCCCGGAGAGGTCTTCACCCAGGACCATTCTCGTCTGCTCGTCGAGCGCCGCGAACGGCTCGTCCATCAGGACGATATCCGTCTGCAGCGACAGGCCCCGAGACATGGCGATCCTCTGCTTCATACCGACCGAGAGCTGATGCGGGTAGTAGCGGGCGAACTCGCTCATGCCGACCGCCTCGAGCGCGGCGCGCACGCGCTCAGGCCTCTCCTCCCGCGGGACGCCCTGAAACTCCAGGGCGACATGCATGTTCTGCGCGATCGTGTACCAGGGCAGGAGCGTGTCTTCCTGGAACACGAAGGCGATGTCCCTCGGGAGAGGGCCCACGACACGCCGACCGTTCACGAAGACTTCACCCGTGCTCGGCTTCAAGAGCCCGCCGATGATGTTGAGCAGGGTGCTCTTGCCGCATCCGCTCGGGCCCAGCAAGCACACGAACTCGTTGCGGCGGATTTCAAGATCGATGGCCTGCAGCGCGGGCAGGCGGCCGTCGTCGCCGTCGTCGCCGAAGCTTTTGGATACGCCTCGAATGCCGATCGCCGCATCTCCCGCACGACTCGCGTCCCGACTGTTGCTCAAGGCGTTCTTCCGAAGTTCTTCAACGCAGAGTATCGCGGTTTCAGGCTCACCGCCGTGGGCCGGCCACGGGTCCGCTACTTCGGCCAGCTGCGAGGATACGGCTGTGCGCTGCGTCGGCATGAGGGAGTATCCGTTCGATGATTCGCCACGCTACCCCGGCACGGCGTCCGGCGCGACAGATAATGCGCCTCAGCCCGACCAATTTACTGCCCTGCGCCAAATGGGTGCTCGAAGAGCTACGGTCCCATGAGACACGAGCCGGCGCACCCGCGCATCCGGTACGAAAGTACCGGATGCGCGGCCTTTGCCGGGTCGCTTGCGGCGATAGATCCGGCCCCGGGAGTCAGAGGGCTAGAACGACATGCGAACGCCACCGAAGAAGTAGCGGCCCATGATGTCATACAGCGTGGGATTGGTATCGACGCTGGTGAGTAGCGAGCCCGGTATGAGCGGCGGCGCCTTGTTGAGAACATTTGTGATGGTGAGGTAGAACTCCGGCGTGCCGGGTAGCGACGCCAGCGTGTAGCGGAGCCCCACATCAAGGGTGAAGTTGCTCGGCAGCTGGTTTTCCGCAGGGCTTATCGTGCCGGGAAGGTCGGTGGTTTCCAGCACGCCACTGCTGACGAAGCGGCCGGTGAGATCGACACCGATCGGCCCCCGGTCGTAGCTCGTGGTCTCGGTGAGCAGCCACGAGGGGCTACCGGCCGAGAGGTTGCCGGCGTTCTGGTCCTCGATATTGCCGGTCGGGGTCACGTCCGTGGTCGACTGAGTGATCACATGGGTACCGATCAGCCGCGTGGTGAGCGCCCCGCCCAATACCTCCTTGTGGTAGCTGACATCGAGGTCGACGCCCTCCGTTGCGGCCTGATTCAGATTCAGAGTCGGCTGCAGGATCAGGTAGATTATACCGTCCGGTTGGCGGAGTATGTTCGAGCACAGCGCGGTGTCTCCCTCGTAACAGTAATTCAACTCTTGCTGCGCGCTGTATGAGCTGATCAAGTCCGTGATCCTGATGTCGTAATAATCCGCCGAGAATGCAAACCCGCTGAGCCATGAAGGTTGATAGGTCAATCCCCCCGTGAACGTCGTGGCCCGCTCCGGCACCAGGTTGGTATTGCCCAAGGTCGAAAACCGGACGAAATAGGTACCGCCCTTCTCGAACGGATCGGTCACATTTTCCGACCCCGTGCTGAGCCCGGCGTACAGGTTGGCGATGTTCGGCGCGCGGATGTCGCGCGACTCGGTCGCTCGGAAGAGCAGATCATTGACCGGCTGCCAGGTCATCCCGGCCTTCCAGGTCTCGACGAGGCCGCTCTGCGAGTAATCGGTGAGCCGGCCCGCGGCGTTCAGATCCAATTCCTTCGCAAACGGGACGTCCTTCGCCAGAGGTACCTCGAATTCCAAGAAGCTCTCTTTGACCGTGTACTCGCCGGAGTACGGTTGCGGGTTGCTGGTCAACCACCCCCCGTCCTGCGGGGCTATCGACGACGGGACGCCCCTGACATCCGTGAAGTCGACCGGGTACTCCTGCGAGATCGCGTCGGTTGACTGAATTCCCAACAGTTGGCGCCACTCAACGCCGAAAGCGGACGAAATTGGCCCCGCCCACAACGAGAAGGGAGTTCCGTTGATGGTCGCAGTGGCATCGTTATAGACCATCGTGTCCTCATCGAGCAGCGGGGTATTACCCTGCATGATATAGGCGAGCGCTTGGGGCGAGGCCGCACCCTGACCGAACAGATCGATCGGCACGCAGCCGCTGTACGCGGCCGGATCGACGAGCGCGCTCTCGCACACGGTCGTTCCGTTGGGCGCAGTCACTGCGTCGACGGCGCGATACAGATTCGATAGATCCGGGTTGTTCGGCTGCGTCATGGTCCACTCGGTGTGGCCGTGATCATAATGCACCTCCCAGCTCCAGCCCTTGCCGAACGCGCCCTTGAGACCGGCGAGTGCGTCGTAAGTCTCTTCGTGTTCGTTGGCCAAGATGAGGCCCCAGGATAGGGGGTCGATGCCGAGTTGGAAGCTCGGGACGTTAAGCGCAGTCATCTCGCTCTGGATCGACGACGGAATGAACGGGTTACCGCTGTAGATGGTGAACGGCCGCGTCGTTCCGGCGAAGTTGGACGCCGTCTCGGGGTATTCCGCCGTGCTGCGGCCCATCATCACTTGCGCGAACGCCTGGACGTCGTCCGAAACGTCATAATCGACATGACTGAAGGCCGTCATGTTATTTCGCGGATTGATGAAGCTGAACGTGTCGCCGACAGCGATTGGATCCCCCGTACCGCCCACCTGAAATGCGCTGGTATGGTCCGCGCCGTAGACAAAGGGATTCGGAACGCCGCCCGGGCCAAAGCTGATGCCCTGCGTGGCGCTGGTCAACGGGCCGCTGATGATCGCGCCGCCAGAGGAAGCATAGGGCTCCGTGACATTGCATGCCGGTATGTCCAGCGGATGGTCGGGGGACATCGTGGCCGTCGTAACCCCGGGGTTGTTGATCAGAGCGCAGTGACCGTCCGCCCAGGGGCGGAGGTTGTAATCCGCCGCGTCGCTCTTTATCCAGTTGAAAGATGCGATCACATGAGCGCGATCGTTCAGGAAAGGGGCGCCCCACGCCATCGACAGCTCGTTGCGGGCTCCATCGCCCACTCCCGATTCGCCGTGGCCCACGTCGATCTTGAAGCCCGTGTAATGGGTGTTGAGGACGAAGTTGACGACGCCCGCCACTGCGTCAGAGCCATAAGCCGCCGAGGCGCCGCCGGTCACTACATCGACACGGGAGACCAACGCCTGGGGTATCATGCTCACGTCAACGTCGTTCGCGGTATTGAGGGGCATCACGCGTATGCCATCGAGCAGGACCAAGGTCTCGACCTGACCGAGCCTTCGCAAGTTGAGGTAGTCTCCCTGACCGGCGGTGGTCCCCCCATCCTGCGTTTGCGGCGTGACGGTGCCGGAAAGCGACGGAAGCAGCGACAGTCCTTGGATGATGTCTCCCGCCCCGATGGAAAGCATCTGGGCCGCGGGGACCGAGGTCACCGGAGTCGGCGTGGCCATCCCCGGAAGAAGGGTGAGCCGCGTGCCGGTGACCGTCACCTCCTGAAGTGGAGCCTGCGCGGCCGTTGACGGCCCTGCATCCGCCGATTGCTGCGCAGCCGTCGGTTGTTGTGCGACCAAAAGCTGTTGCGCCGGACTCGGTTGCTGCTGCGCGGGGGTCGGTTGCTGTTGCTCCGGCGGCTCCTGCGCCAGCGCTGCAAGCGGGCCGCCTGCAAACACGGCGGCGGCAAGAATCCAGCTCGCGCGCGCGGCAGCGCCTATGCGACGGGCATTGCCGCACGCTGTCGCACGATTCACCAACACAGACTCAATCATGTGACCCCCCTGGTTTTTCGGCCACCTTAATCAGTGTACTGATTAATGTGCGGACTGCAACTGTTTCGCATCCGTCGCTTAATCTGATACAGGCATCGCGCCCACCATTATAATCAGTATACTGATTATAATGTCAAACCCTCGATCGGCGGACTAGGCCTAATTATCAGTTATCCTCGGGGTCAAATTAACCGGGTGAGAGCGCCGCGGGGACAGATAATCTGCCTCGCTCGATTCAAATTGTTCCCCCTGCGGGGGCGTCACGCGCTCCAGCTCGTACGATCTATCCGAGCTGCGCATGCTGCTCGCGCAACTCAGCCGCCACGACGATCGCTTCGTCGAAAAAGGCCTGGGCGCTCGGCGGGCGGACCGCCTGCGCCGAGAAAGTCAGGTGCAGCGTGACGGGCGTGCGCAGGAGCGGCGCGAGATCCACGGGACAGGGCAGGAAAGTCAGAGCGCCACGCTCCACTTCCTGCGCGCATTCGCAACGCAGCGCGAGGGCGAGGCAGTCCGTCTCGAGCAACAAGCCCTTGACCACCTCGATATCGCCCGTCTCGAAGGCCGGCGCAGGCTCTGCGAGGCCGCGGCTGCGCAGGAACTCGCTCAGGCGCTGCCGCATGGGCACGTAGCAGGGCGGCAGCACCCATTGCGCCTGCAGGTACCGCCCGATGTCCGGACGGCGCAGCTTAGCGAGAGGATGCCCGGCGCGCCCGAGGATCTCCAGGCGATCGCGCAGCAGAGGATGCGCCGTGATGCCCGGCGAGGTGGGACGGGCACGCTCGGATCCGAGGACGAAGTCGACATCGCGGTAGCTCAGGCCTCTCTCCAGATCCTCGTAGCTGTCATAGCGCAGGCTGAGCGTCAGTTTCGGATACTTCTTGTACAGGCGGGCGGCAATCCGGGGCAGCAGGGTGGAGCGGGCATGCGGCGCTGCGCCGACGACCACTTCGCCTTGGATCGTCCCGCCGAGGCTCGCCAGCTCGCCGAGGCCCGCGCGAATCTCCGCGAGTGCCAGCTTGGTCTGCCGCGCAAGCTGCTCTGCGAACTCCGTCGGAATCAGGAACCCGCGCGATGCCTTCTCGAACAGCGGCTGGCCCAGCTGTGCCTCGAGGGCATGGATCGCCTTGCGCACGGCTGAGACGTCGAGATTCAGCTCGGCCGCAACCCGCCGCGATTCGTGCAGCTCGCACAACGAGAGAAAGACGAAGACGTGCTGGTTGGAGATGTTGAAATCCCAGATGCGCGGTCCCGTCGGCCCCGAGGCGGAGCCGTAACGGCTGCAGAAGATCGCGCGCGCCTTGGACAGGTGCACGATGGCGCTGCGCACGCGCTCGCCGAGCACTACGGCCTCGCGGGTCGGGCGCGCGCCGAGCGAGGTGCGCTCGAACAGCCGGACCCCGAGCTCGCCCTCGAGCGCCTGGACGGAATGACTGATCGTCTGCTGGGACCGGCCGACGGCCTCGGCGACATCGGTCACACTGCCGAGATCGTTGATTCGCAGCATCCTGCTCAGATTGCGGAAGTTCGGGTAGGTCAGCTTCATCGAAAGGCTCCGGGCTCACCGGAGGATGAACGCTCGGCGGCCACGGACGCAAGCGGCCGCAGCCGGCGCGATCCGCCGACCGATCGTCGAGGGCCGAACGGACGCAGCGGCGCGGTGGGGCTCAGTGGGAGGCCGGAACGAATCGATTCGTGTAGAATCGGGACATGTCCGGCGCGCCGGGAAGAATGCCGAGATCGGTGAAGGATCGGGACAATGTGGCCACCGCCTGCGGATCGAAGGTCAAATCCGTCGACAGCGTGGCCATCACGTCGGGAAACGCCTTGGCCATGACGGCCGGCTTCAAGTCGAGCAGTGTGGACGCCAGCTGCACGGACTGGTCCCGGTGCTCCTGCATGTAGCGGATCGTTTCCCGCCAGCCCAGCAAAAAGCGCCGCGCCGCATCCGGATTGTGCTCGAGCAGATCGTCGCGCGCGAAGCACACGTGCGTGATGAAGGTCTTGAGCATGTCGCCGAAGTTCAGCGCGATGCGTCCCCTGCCGTCGAGCGCGTCCGTGAAGCCCTCGACGGCGGTCGTCACATAGCCGGTGATCTGTCCGCGGCGCAGCGCCGCGAGCTGCGCGCGCTGCGAGCCGAGCGGTACCGGCACGAGCGCATCCGCGCCTTTCCAGCCGTACCGCCGTGAGGTCTCGAGAACCAGCCAGTGACTGAGGGAGCCGAGCGTGGTGACGCCGATCTTCTTGCCTTTCAGCCCTTCGATCGATGTGACGCCGGAGCTCGTGGAGATGACCAGGCAAAGGTTGTAGGGCCTGCCGCCGAGCGCGGCGATGGCCTTCGCGGGCACTCCCTTCGCGAGAAACGCGAGCGCCGGTCCCGACCCGAGCCCGATCTGCACCGTGCCCGCGATGAGCGCCTGCTGCAGCTGGGCGTCGCCGCTGAAGGAGATGATCGTGAGAGACAATCCGTTGCGCTTCCAGATGCCGGCGCGCTCGCCGATCTCGAGGGGCGTGAAAGTGACGGCCGTACCGACCGATCGTCCGACGACGATCTGATCGAGCGCGTGCGCCTTGCCCCCCGACGAGAGGGCGAGCAGGACGAGCATCGCAGAGAAAGCCACGCGGATGGAAAACATGTGACCCCCGAGAAAAGCTAACGTGTAACCCCGCATGGCGCGACAGAAAACGGGCCCCGGCCCATCAAAAGTTGTCCCCTTGCCATTGCGTACGCCGCCGCGGCGGATAGTCTGAATAGACTACGGCTGAAAAGCCACGCCCGGCGAGCGCTGGGCATCTCGTGGAGTTGCGCGCAATGGTCATCATCGATTCGCATTTTCACTGGTGGCCGAGGTCGTTCTTCGAAAATCTGTGCAAGCGCAAGGGCTATCCTCGCGCCGAGCGTAACAGGACGGGCGGCTATCGCTACTGGCGCCGCGAAGGCGAGCCGCCACGCTTCCAGCTCGGCGCGGAGTGGTTCGACCTCGACCGCCAGCTCGAGCACATGGATACGCTCGGGCACGACGTGAAGGTCGTGTGCTCCATCGGACCGCTGTCGGTGCACTTCTCGGATCTCTCGGCGGAGGAAAGCTACGATGCCGCAGCGCTGTGGAACGAGGAGATGGCCGGCGCGCAGCGCGGCTACCCGGGGCGGCTGTGGGCCACTGCGGCCATACCGATGGCGCGCGCGGAGTCCGCCGTGCAGGCGTTGGAACATGCCGTCAACGACCTCGGGCTGGTCGGAGCGAACGTGCCGAGCAGCATCGGCGATGATCCTCGCATCGATGCGGAATGGCTCGAGCCCTTCTACGCCCGCGCCGCTGCGCTCGGTGTCCCCCTGTTGCTGCATCCAACCGATGCAGTCTTCCCCAATCTGCTGTCCGGCTACGACGGCGCGCTACACCTGACGCTGGGACGGGTGATGGAGGTGAGCGTCGCCGCCGGCAGGCTGATCCTGTCGGGCATCATGGAGCGCTACCCCACGCTCAAGGTGATCGTGTCGCATACGGGCGGCTTTCTGCCCTACCAGGCCGGCCGGCTCGACAAGAATTCGAAGGCAGCCAAGCTCGGCGAGGCGCCGAGCGTCTACCTGAAGCGCATGTACACGGACACCGTTTCGCCTCACGTGCCGGGCATCCGATTCGCCGTCGAGTATTTCAGCGCCGATCACGTGCTCTACGGCTCGGACTACCCCTGCTGGAATCCCGCGACTGCCCTGCAGCTCTGCGAGGAGATCGGGCTGTCCGCGCCAGACCTCGAGAAGGTCCTCAACGGTAGTGTGCGGCGCGTGCTTGGCCTACGCGATCCGCACCCCCACGCCGAACGCGTCCCAGCCGCTCCGACGCTGACGGCCGTGGGAGCCTGAGCCCCCGAGTTGCGCGGAAACGCTGGAGCGGACGGTTTGCCAATTCGAGGAGCCGCCCGAGGAGCCGCCCAGTGACACGCCATCTCCTCTTCGCACTCGCAGCCTCCTTGGTCATCGCAGTCGGCGCGCCCGACGCGTGGGCAAGCTCCACTCCGCGGGCGGCTTCGGGGGCACTGGCCGCCACGGCGCCGGCCGCCAAGGCGCTGCCGCCGGGAGCAGCGACGGTGGCGCAGGCGAAACCCTACTGGGGCATGCTGCGCCAGTACTGCGAGACGTGCCACAACGTCACCGATTGGGCGGGCGATGTCGCCTTCGAGACGTTGCAACCGCGGGACATTCCGGCGGATGCAAAGATCTGGGAAACGGCGATCATGAAGCTGAGCGGCCATCTGATGCCGCCGCCGGGACACAAGCAGCCGAGCCAGGAAACGATCGACGC
>JASHTA010000410.1 GCA_030040795.1 Gammaproteobacteria bacterium
TCGCCCCGGCAACTGCGGCACTCGGGCTGACACAGCCATGTGCGGTATCGCAGGCTATCTTGCGGCACGGGCGCGCGACGGGCTCGACTCCTCGCTCCGCCGGATGGCGGCCGCCATCGTCCACCGCGGTCCGGATGATGAAGGCTTCTTCGAGGCGACGACGCGGGAGGGCGGCCGAGTCGGCCTTGCGCACCGCAGGCTCTCCATCATCGATCTGTCTACCGGACATCAGCCGATGTCCAACGAGGACGACTCGATCCAGATCGTCTTCAACGGCGAGATCTACAACTTCCAGGACCTGCGCGAGGAGCTCTCCGCGAGGAGCCACACCTTCAGGACACGGTCAGATACCGAGACGATCGTTCACGCATACGAGGAGTGGGGACCGGATTGCGTCGCGCGCTTCCGCGGAATGTTCGCGTTTGCTCTGTGGGATGCGAATCGCGAACGGCTCTTCCTCGCGCGGGACCGGTACGGCAAGAAGCCCCTGTTCTTTCATCACTCGAACGGCCTGCTCCTGTTCGGCTCCGAGATCAAGGCCCTCCTCGCCTTCCCCGGCATCGAGCGGCGGGTCGATCGCGAGGCGCTCTGGCATTACTTCGCCTACCGCTACGTTCCGGCCCCCGCGACGCTCGTAGAAGGGATTCGCAAGCTGATGCCCGGAAGTTATCTGCTCTGCGAGCGCGGCACGGTGATCGAATCGCGCTACTTCCGGCCCGCCGACGGGAGTCCGCTTTCGGACCCGATCACCGTCGCGGATCCACCCGGCGCCTTTCTCGAGCAGCTCGACGAGGCCGTGCGCATCCGGATGATCTCGGATGTGCCGTTTGGAGCGTTCTTATCGGGCGGCATCGATTCCTCGGCCGTGGTCGCGCTGATGTCGCGGCACTCGAGCCTCGCCGTCAAGACCTTCTCGGTCGGCTTCGCCGAGTCCGCCTACAGCGAGCTCGGCTATGCCCGCACGATTGCGGCGCACTTCAAGACGGATCATCACGAGTTGACGGTCTCGCAGGAGGACCTGATGGAGCACCTGCCCACCGTGATCCGATTCCGCGATGCGCCAGTGGCGGAGCCCTCCGACATCCCCATCTACCTGCTGTCCCGGGAAGCGCGGCGCACCGTGAAGATGGTGCTCACCGGCGAGGGCGCGGATGAGTTCCTCGGCGGCTACCCCAAGCACGTGATGGAGCGACATGCCGGCACCTATCAGCGGCTACCGGCGCCCGTCCGGCACGGCCTCGTCGAGCCGCTGTGCCGCGCTCTGCCGTACGAGTTTCGGCGCGTGAAGACAGCCGTCGCGAACCTGGCGCTCGATTGCCGCGGCGAGCGGCTGCCGCGGTGGTTTGGGGCACTGTCGAGTGTGGAACGGCGGAGGCTCACAACGCTTGAGGCACCGCGAGTCGTTCCAGGTCCCGCGGCATGGTTCGATGTGCATCGGGGCAATTCGGCGCTGCGCGACATTCTGTATTTCGATCAGTCGAGCTGGCTGCCGGATAACCTGCTCGAGCGTGGCGACCGCATGACCATGGCGGCCTCTCTCGAGGCGAGGATGCCGTTCATGGATCATCAGCTCGCGGCCTTCGTCTCTCGCCTGCCGGATGAGTGGCGGGTCCGCGGACTCACGACGAAGCGGATTCTTCGCGAGGCCATGCGGCGCGTGCTGCCCGCCGCCATCCTCGAGCGGCCGAAGGTCGGGTTTCGCGTACCGGTCAACGAATGGTTCCGAGGCCGCATGCGGGGGTTCCTCACCGAGCACCTGACCGGCGCCGGCTCCCGAACGCGCGGCTACTATCGCCCCGAGGTGCTGCAGCGCTACCTCGACGAGCATACCTCCGGGCGCCAGAACCACGAGAAGCTGCTCTGGTGCCTGCTCAATCTCGAGCTCTGGCATCGCGAGTACGGGCTCTGCGCGTAGGCATTCTCGATGGACGAGTCGGCGATCGAGGCCTTCTGGAACAGCAATCCCTGCGGAGATCAGCAGGTCGGCGGCCTCGCGGGACGCCGCGGCGACTACGAGGCGTTCTTCGCCGATTACGACGAGCACCGGTACCGCAAGGAAGCGCACATCCTCGGCTGCTTGGATGCGATCGACTTTCGGGGCAGGCAGGTGCTCGAGATCGGTCTCGGGCAGGGCGCGGACTCCGAGCAGATCATTCGTCGGGGTGCCGTGTGGTCGGGTCTCGATCTGACTGCCGAATCCGTGGCCCGTGTGCGAACTCGATTGTCGCTGCGGAGGCTCCCTTACCGGGCAATCAAACAGGGCAGCGCCCTCGACATCCCGTACGAGAACGGGCAGTTCGATATCGTGTTCAGCCACGGCGTGCTGCACCACGTCCCCGATATCCGGCGCGCGCAGCGCGAGATTCGCCGCGTCCTCACTTCGAACGGCGAATTGATCGTGATGCTGTATGCCCGGCGGTCGCTCAACTATTGGGTGTCCATCGCGATCGTGCGACGCCTGGGACTGCTCACCCTGTACGCGACGCGGTGCGACCCCGGCGGCATCCTGGGTCAGCACCTGGCCCATGCGCGGCAGATCGGCCTTTGGCGCTATCTCAGGATGGACCACTTCATCCACCGGAACACCGATGGGCCGTTGAATCCCTACGCGAAGGTCTATGACCTCGCGACCGTGGAGCGGGATTTCCCCGATTTCAAGATCGTCAACTCCTACAAGGTGTTCATGCACGCGCCGCCGCTTCCCGTGAGCCGGCTGCCTCTCGGGCGCCTGCTCGGCTGGCACCTGTGGGTGCATCTGCGTCCGGCGTGAGGAGCGCCCGCCGCCGAAATGCAAACTGCCGAGCAAATCCGCCAGCACTACGAGGTCGAGAAGGAGCTCGCGGAGCGCCTGCGCCGGTCGGATCGCGCCGACCGAGGCGCGCTCTACGGCAGCATCTACGACGAGCTCCTGCGCCGGGTGCCGCATCATCCCTACCTCGAGCACCGGGACCAAGCCCTCGAGCGGCGCCGCGAGACTTCCGAGCAGATGACGTTCCTCTCGCGGTTCCTGCGACCGGATACGGTCTTCCTCGAGATCGGCGCGGGAAGCTGCAATCTCTCCCACGAGGTCGCCAAGCGTGTCAGGGTCTGCCATGCGCTCGACGTCTCGCGCGAGATCCTCGACGTGCGGGCCGTGTCCAACGTCAACCTGATTCTCTCAGACGGCTGCTCGGTTCCGGTCGCCGCTGGATCCGTCACACTCGCCTACAGCAATCAGGTGATGGAGCACATCCACCCGGACGACGCCGTTGAGCAGCTCGGCAACATCTTCCGTGCGCTGGCGCCTGGCGGCCTCTACCTCTGCAGCACGCCGAATCGGCTCAACGGCCCCCATGACGTGTCGCGCCCGTTCGACGACGTGGCGACAGGCTTGCATTTGAAGGAATACACGCTGCGCGAGCTCGTCGGCCTGTTCAGGCGGGCGGGCTTCCGCCGCATCGTGCCCTACGTCCAGGTCAGGCGCTGGTACCCCCGGATGCCGCTAGGCCCGCTCATGCTGTTCGAGAGCCTCTTCGGGCGCCTCCCGGCCCGCGCGCGCAAGCGTCTCGGGATGCTCAAAGCCTGTCGCCACCTGCTCGCCATCCGGGTTGCCGCTGCAAGATGAGCGGGCGGCCGTTGGCTGGCGTCAACATCCGGGGCATCGGCTGCCGATCAACTTTGTTATATCGGGCGATTACGATGGCGCAACCGCACGGTTGACCGCTGATTCCAATTCTTTGCAAGTGTTCATCAGGTGATCAAAAGGGAGAGCATCGCCCACCATCACTCCGTCAGCGAGCATAGCGGAATAGTCCGCTGCAAGAGCAGTGCGCGCGTGCCCGGTCGGGGCAAGTCTCAAGTGCCCCTGCGTCGCCGCGTCGTAATCGATAACAGCTCCACTCGTGTCCTTCTCGATGAAAAAGCAGGACTTATGCCGAGCGACCGCGGCGGCAACTGCGCGATCCTTGAGGATGTCAGGGAAGTATCTGCTACGGGCAATGGCCGCGAGATCGTGCCAGTGGCGCGCGTATCGATCATTGCGGATACGGCCTTGGGCGCAGTACACATGTGCGGCGGTTGCTTTCTCCCAGAACGTGCGTCCCACACTCATAACCTGGGGTGAGGCAGCAGGGAATGACACGCCCGCAAGACGCCCTTCCATGTCACACGTTACAGGCAGCACCTCGTGCGGCTCGCCGGTGGCGCGGCCGCCGAATTCCAACGTCACCACCGGCGGCATGTAGCCGCTACCATGCGCGATCGCGGGATAATGCAACAGCAGCTTATCGTCATCCTTGCCACCGATTGTGAGCCGGGCAGTCAGGTGGTCTTGCGCTAGTGCGGCCTCAAGGATCGGCCGCACGCGGGTTGCGATCCATTCCGGGAGGCGCCTGCGCACTTCCTTGGTCCACTTGTCGGCCTGACTGCGGCTGCTCGGCAGATCGCCAGCCTCGCCGAGCACGTTGGCAAGGAGTTTGCGGATGTCGTAGGTGAGATCCACGTCTTCGGAGAAACGATCAATGATCTTGTAGACCTTCGATAGCGAGGTACCGCCCTTGAAGGTCAGATCGGTGGCGATGGATGATTCGAAGAGCGCGCGCAGGGTCCAGACCACCCACACGTCTTTTTCTAGGAGGTGAGCTGGTCGACCGGTATTGGCACGCACTTGTTCCAGTGCTTCGCGCCGGTCGGTTTCGCTCAGCTCGAAGAAGTACTCAGCCACGCGCGGATTCGCTGCCAATCGCCTGGGCCATCCAGGACGGCAGAGCTGCACGGGCCGAGGTGAGGGCGTGCCACTCGGTACCCGGCAGAGTACGGCGGAGCGCGGCCAAGGATTCGCCAGCGTGCGCAGGCCCCATCCACGCGAGTGCCCGAACGGCGGCCCCGGCCGGACCCGTACCCAAGGCTAACATCCACCGCGGAACATGCTTGACCAGCACTTCCGAGCGCCCGAGCTTGAGCGTCCGCGTGCGTCCCGATGTCAAGTAGACCTCGCGGATTGGCACCTGCTGCGTCAGGCCCAGTGCGTTGGCAGCACTCGCGCCATGGGGAGCCACGATTTCGCCACTGCGCTCAGCGATCGACTGGATGACTTTCTCGGGCGCCGGCGGACGCACCCCGAAGCGGCCGGATACCGGAGCGACGTAGTTCCCACGAGCCACACGTAACAACTTGCCGGCCTTGACCAGCCGAGAAAATGCTTGATCGACCGCGACTCGGCTTCCCAAATGGAGAAATTCCTTCGGCGAGAGCACGCCTCCCTCTGGCAGAGATCGGGCGTAGTGCAAGATCGATGCGGGTAGCGTGTTCGAAGGCATTTCCATATGTAAGAATTATATATTAGTTTCTGACATTAGGCTCAGAAAGAAAATAACTCATTGATATTATTACAGATATATTCTGTCCCGTTTAAAAAAGGCCGGCGACACCGCGACCAACGATTTTTCATCAAGGGTAATCACGAGGACCTCGTGCGGCCTGACAGGCCGCTCACGCTCGCCGGCGCTCAATGGGGCGCTCGGCGCATCGTCACGGGGACAGCGCGGGCGCGAACCTTCGGATGAGCACCGACTGCGAGCTGCGGCTCGGCCGCTACCGGCCGCACCGCCTCACGGAGCTGGATGTTCACCGCCGCGCGCAGCATCGCGCCCATGTACATGAAGATGTACGGAATCGGCGCGAAGAAGACGCCGAAGCAATTACCGACGACGAACGCGAGCAACGCCAGCACGAAGGCGGTGAGATAAAGACACTCCCGCTCGCTCGCCGACGCCATTGCCTGCAGCGCAAGAACGATCGCGCGCCGCATGATGAGGATGAACATCGAAAGGCCCACGAGGCCGAGATCGAACCAGAGCTCGAGATAGTAGTTGTGAGTGCCGAGAATGAATCCCATGGATTGATAGGCGTACCAGCCGAAGCCAGTCACGAACGTGATCGGCGCCTGCATCATCCTGCTTAACGCGAACGCCCAGATGTCGGTTCGGCCCGAGGAGATATCCCCGAGGTCGATGGAGGTCGACTGTCCGAGGAACCGCTCTTTGATCACATCGGCGATCGGCGGGTCGATCAGGGCTGCCAGAGCGATGCCGGCGGCCAGAACCACGAGCGCCATGAGCGCCCACGTGAGGTACCGCGAGAGATCCACGTAGCGCCGGCAGAGCCAGGCGCCCCACACTGCGGCGACCGCTGCCGCGACGTAGGCCTCGCGCGAAACGGTCAGGATCAACACGATGACCGACGCCAGGGTTCCCGCATACCACACGATGCGGCTCGGGCGGCTTCCGGTGGATGAGATGACGAGCATCGCAGGCAACAGGCACGCGATCAGCTCTCCGGTCGCATTGGCGTGGCCGAAGAAGCCGAACACCCGCCCGTACTCGGCCCCGGCATCGCCGACGCGAACGGCAAGGGGCACGAGGCCTGCCACGCTCCCCAGCGTCAGAACGTTGGCGAGACAGATCGCGCCCACCACGCCCTTCACGAAGAACCTCACATCGTCGTCGCTGCGCAGTCCGTAGAAGACCGCCAGGCAAAAGATCGCCGGATCGATGAGCTGCGCTTTGAGCTCGATGACCGCATCGGTCAAGTGGTAATCGGTATAGTGAATGAGGAGACCCGCGACCACGGTCGTCGCGAGCGCGTATCCGATCCACACGGCGAAGTACGCCTGAATGCGCGGCAATCTCGCGCCGCTCGTGTCGCCCATGACCCGGCGCAGGATCAGGCCGGCGGCGATCAGGTACAGCATGGCGTTCTTCACCGACAGGCCGGGCGCGAGGCTGATGTCGCCCGTCACTACGTCGGCGCTCCAGAACACCGCCACGAGGAGCAAGAGCAGCCATCGGATCATCGGTCTGCACTCCCTCTGAGAATCAAGCCCGCCGGATGGCGCCGCGGTGAGGCAGGCGCTTCAGCCAGTCGAGCAGAACAAACACCTCCGGCACTCGCAGCGCGTAGAGCGCGAGCACGAACACCGTCACATAGGCTGCGCCCGCCGCCGCGACGGAAAGCAGCGCCGACAGGCCGCTCGGAGGCACGCTGAAAAGCGTGACCGAGGCAAGCATGCAGGCGATCACGACCCTGGTGAGACTTCCCCAGGGCAGCAGGCGCCGCAGCTCGATGCGATAGGTCCTGAGGGTAACCACCGCGAGACAGGCCGCATCGACAAGGGATGCGAAGGCGTAAGCGCCCATCGCGCCGACGATGCCGTACTTCGGCGCAAGGGCGACGCTGAGGCCGGCGCAGGTCACGAGCGCGGCGGTATTGCTCACGACCAGTGGAGCCGTCTTGCCCGCTGCGCGCACCGCGGAGCCGAAGTCGAAGCACTCGCGCAGGACCACGATCATGAACACTTGCATGACCGGCGCCGCGTGCGCATAGCCTGCGCCGAAGACGCTCACGATCAGCGGGAGCGCGTAGCGGGCGACCACGACCGCAATCGGGAACAGAAAGATAGCGTTGACGGCCGTCGCCTGCCGCCAGAGTGCGAGCGGGCTCTCCCGTGTGGCCCTCCCCCGATGCACCATCTCTGGCAACACCACGGCAGAGATGGAATTGCGGATCGCCAGGACGACCGGCTCGCCGAACTGGCCGATCGTGTACTGAGCGAGCGCCGCGGCGCCGAGCAGCTTCACCACCGCCAGGCTGCTCACTGTGCGGCTGAGGAGAGCAATCACTGCCGCCGTGCCGAAGGGGACGCAGAAGCGGATGAAGCCGCGCCAAGACTCGGAGAGGGGAGGCTCGCGGGCGCGTGAGGCAGCACGCCGCGCCACGATGGCGGAGACGAGCAGGCGGAGCCCCTCGACCGCCACGAGCGCCCAGATGATCGTCCAGATACGGCGGGTCACGAGCGCCATCACGACGACCACGACGAGCCGCGCCGCGAGCCGGCCACCCGAGTACGCGAACACGGCGAACGTGCGGCGCCTCGCGACGCAGAAGCACTCCCAGAAATCGAGATTGACCGCAACGAGCGTATAGGCCGCGAGCGGCCAGCCGTACGGTCCGACGAACGCCCCGTGCGTCACGCGATTGCCGACGAGCAGGACGAGCGCGACGGTCGTCGTGCTGCACGCGGTGAGCAGTACGGCGCGCTTCACGACACGCCAGGGACTCTCGGGGTGAGCCGCCACGAAGTAAAGCAGGCAGTCCGGAATCGAGAACGCGGCGATCGTTTGCAGAATGCCGGCGTAGAGCAGGAACTCGCGGTAGCGCCCGAAGTCCTCCACGGAGAACAGGTGCGCGAGCACGACGGGACTGACGAGCATCAGCCCGTAATTCGCGACACGGCTCGCGGTTAGAACGACGACACGATTCGCGATGCCCATTGCAGGTCATCCCGGAGCCGCCGGAATCTTCCAGACCTTGGTGAGATGGTCGCGGCCCACGTAAACCACATCGGGCGAGAGCGAGCGCAGGATGCGCTGAATCTGCGCCCCCCGTGCAGCGCTCCTGCCATCTTCCTGCTGCTCGCCGCTGCCGATGATGTAGATCGCGCCTCGGTCGGGACGCGCGATGAGCGCTTCGAGCTGGGCGCCCGTGCCGATGAGCGGCGTGCCGGTGTAGAAGTCCTCGAGCCGGCCGTCTCTCTTGTACAAGAACTCGGAGGCCATCCGGATGCCCTCGAGCCAGTAGTCCACGCGCCCGAGGTAGTAGGTCTGCTCGAGAACGTTCTCGGCAACGAGGATGTCTCGCGGACCCAGATGCTGCGAGCGGATGAACTGCGCGGCGCCTAGATGATCCGGGTGATCGGCATAACGCCCGTACGCCGAGCGCGGAAGGACCGATGGATTGGCTACGAGCAGGCAAACCACCGCCGCGAGCGCGTATCCCAGCTGGGTGTGGCGCACCCTCGCTGCTTCGCCCAATGCCGCGCGCGCGAGCCACTGCACGGCGGCAAAGGCGCCGAGCAGCATCGGGAAGCTCTGCGCCGCAACGTAACGCGGGGGGATGGACCATCTGAACACGCCGATCAGGAGCAGCGGGATCCACACCCCGAGCACGATGAAGAGCAGAAAATCGGGAATGCGCTGCCCGCGTGCGAGTCTCCAGCACCCCCAGACGATGCCGGCTGCCAGCGCAACTGTTGCGACCGGCGAGTAATGCGCCATGGCGAAATCCGGCCAGATGCTGGGCCAGCCCGTGAGTGCACCGACCGATTGCCGCAGCCCGATGCCGGCTCGATGAAGCAGCCACAGATCGAGCGCGACGCCCGCTGCGCACACTGCCAGAACCACAGCCAATCGAGGGAAGCCCTCGCGGCCGAACCTGACGACGAGGACGACACTCGCCGCGAGCGCGAGGAAGGCGACATGATCGAAGGCGACGAGCTCCGCGATGACCGCCACCGCGATGAGGATTGCCGCGGCAATGGCCGCGCCCACGGGGCGCATCGCCCGCGCGACCCACATTGCCAGCGCAAGAGCAATGCCGCAGCCGATGACCAGAGCCGCCAGGCCGAATCGCGGAATGAAGGCTCCCGCGAGCGGCCCCTCGCCAGCTTCGGGAACGCCCGGCAGGTCGAGCGCCGCCGGATAGAAGCGGTCGATCCAGTGGCTGATGACCATAAAGCCCACGAGGATCACTGCGAACGCGAGGGCGCCAAGGACACACTTGCGGGCGTCGCCCCGAACGAGACCCGGATACAGCACGATGAAGGCGGCGAACACGGCGAGCTGGTGCACGGTGACGCCGAGCAAGAGCACCGCGACCGCCGCAACCAGGAATCCGCCCCGCCCCGTGCGCTCCCATTCAAAGACGAGCGTCGTGTAGGCAGCGACGCTCGTCACGAGGAAGACGTACATTCTCGCCGTCTGCGCATCCTCGATGAACGTCGGGAGCAAGGCGACCGCCGCCGTGAACGCGAGATTCCAGGGCGAGGTGAGAAAGCGCCGCCCCGAGAGGTAGGCGAGCACGATGAGCAGGACGCCGCAGAGCACCGACGGAAAGCGAAGCGCCCATTCGGAGGTGCCGAAGGCCTTGATGGATGCCGCCATGAGATAGAGCTGGAGGATTCC
>JASHTA010000411.1 GCA_030040795.1 Gammaproteobacteria bacterium
TCCGCAGAAGAACCCGGGCCTGTGACGCGGGCTCAGTACGGGAAGCGGCTGAAGAACGCCTCGTCGCCGACCTCCGCGAGCGGCTGCCCGGAGCGGGAGCCGGCCGGCGAGATGTAGGGCTCCGCGGTGCCGGTCCAGTCGAGATAGGGCCGGTCCATGTAGAAACTCACGACGGGCGTGCGTCCCGCGGCGGCGCCCGCAAGAGCGGCCTGCGATGCGCCGGCGGCCTGCGCAGGATGCTCCCGCACCGCCGGGGAGAGCATGGCGCGCGCCAGCGCCGGCATCGACAGGGCCGCGCCGGCTGCAGCGATGGCCACCGTACCTTCCGCGAACGTGCGCCGCGACACGAGCGTCCGCAGTGGCGGCTCGCCGGCTGGAGCATTCAACGGAGCCCGTCGCGCTTGGCGCGTGGATTGCATCGTCATCCTCCGATGTCCTCCATCACGTGAAGGCCAGGTGATCGCCCGCGAGCCAGTTTCCGTGCACCTGCGAGCCGAGCCTGAACGGCAGGATCACCCGAGCGACATCGCCAGCCTCGAGCCTCGCCGCATCGGCGATGACGAGCTCGGAGCGCATCTCCGCGAGATTGCTCGCGATCCCGATGAGGTAGCCATCGCCTTCCGGGCTTGTGGCGCTGCGCGGCACGAAGACCGGCTCGCCGAGCGAGTGCGTGTCGCCCGCGAAATACGTGCTCATGCCGTGACCGTGCAGGTCGAAGCGCGCATAGCAGTTGGTGACTCGGCCGCGCAGGTTGCCGGCCCGAGCCTCATCAAAAGGACGGGCCGGATCGGTGAACTGGGTGTAGACATAGCGGTTGTCGAGGGAGATGTAGCGATCGTCGATGCGGCCGAAGGCGCCGATCGGTTGGCTGTAGAGGATCTCCTCGGTGAAGCCGTCGCTGCGCGAGGCGAGGTCCATGGTATAGCGGCGAACGTGCCAGCCCCGCTTCACGGTCGGCGGGTCCCCGTTGCCGGGATCCGCCGGGAAGAACGGGAAGGGATTGGACTCCCCGACGGGAGCCTCGAGGATCACCTTCTCGCCTTCGGTGCGGGCGTTGAACGTATGCACCATCTCGCGCAGCGGTCCCTTGAACCACCGTATGTCCTTCGCATCTCCTCCGCGCGGCAGGACGCCGAAGTAGGTCGGCAGCTTCGCATTCCACGCCCAGTGGATCTTGCCTGCTTTCAGCCGCGCAAGGCTCGTCTCGAATCCGAAGACCGGAATGACGATGTGCTTCTGGGTGATCGCGATGTCGTGGATCATGCTCACGTAGGGCGCCTCGAAGCGCACCTCGCTCGTCACCTCTCCGGCTCGGTTGACCGTGTACAGAAAGATGGCGTTGCTCGCGAGACCGGTCGCCTCGTAGCCATAGCAGATCATCTCGCCCGATACGGGGTCGATCTTCGGATGGGCGCTGAAGGTCTCGCTGCGGTATTTCCCGCCGAACGTCATCGGGCCCCGCGTCGCCAGCGTCTCGGGATCGAGCTCGTATGGAGGTCCATCCTCCTTCATCGCGAAGAGCTTCCCCCCGTGGGTGAGGATGTTGGTGTTCGCGAGCGTCCTCAGGTAAGGCTTGGCAATCGTCTCCTCGCGGATGCTCGGGTCGTCCGTGAACGGATTGCGGTAGAGGCCGTAGAGCTGGCGCCGTGCCGCAAGGTCGTTCTTCCACCGCACCGTGTGCACCCAGCGCTCGGTGAAGTCGACGATGCCGTTCCTGAAGCGGAACATCGCGACGAGTCCATCGGCATTGAAGATGGAATCGTGCGGGTATCGCGGAGGGTAGAGCCACTCGGTCGCGACGCGCACGAACGCGCCGTTCAGGCTCTTCGGTATCTCCCCGGTCACCTCGCAATCGTAGACCCTCGATTCGAAGCGCTCCGGAGCAAAGAACCCCCGCGCCGTTGGATCTCGCGAGAAATCAACCACGGGCCTCACTCCTTCCCGACGCCGCAGCGAGCGAGTCCCCGCAGCCGCCGAGCAATCCGGTCGAGCCGCGAAGAGTATACTGCCGCCCGCAGCCGATGGCCGAATCGCTCACCGGTCCCGGCAAGCCGCACTTGAGCGCTGCGGCGGCGCACGCACGAGGGCCGAACCAGGTTCAGACGGGCATCGGCTGGCCCGACGGACGCACCGGCGGCACGCCGATCGCGAGCAGCTCGGTCGCGGCACTCGCCGTGAAGCTCGCCTCCTCATCCGGCTCCAGCCGGACGGCCGACTGGGCGCGATAGGGCTGGCCGTTGCAGTACCCTTCACCCCTGCGGACGAACAAGAGCCGCCGCATGGGCACCGCCTCCGCCGTGCACGCGCACCCGGACGCCACCTCGATGAGCTCGAGCGATAGGTCGCGGTCCGGATACTCGCCGAGCCACTTGCTTCGCGTGCCGAGCATGCCCTCCATCTCGCGCCACTCGAAGGCATCCGGCCGCACGATCACCGGCGCTTTGTAGCGCGGCTTCGGGTAGGTGAGCGGCCGTCCGGTCACCGTTCGCCAGATCGCCTCGTACGCATCTTCGTTCTTCTTTCCCTCGCCGCTCGTGCGCTTGAAGACGCCGTCCTCGAAAACGCCTTCGCGCAACAGCCGCTCGCGGCCGGATTCGAGCTGCCCGGGACTCAAATAGCCGAGGCCGCTCGCCCCGCCGACTTGCAGCAGCAGGACGATGCGATCGGTGCCGCCCTCCTGCGGGCCGTAGTGCACGCCTTCGGGAAAGTAGCCGATCTCTCCTGCATCGATCTTCAAATCCCGTCCAAGGGGAATCGTGCCCTCGAGGCAGAAGCGCACCTGATCCCACGCATGACGGTGGCGCGGCGAGTAATAGTCGGAGCGCTCGTTCGCGAGAACGAAGAGGTAGTTG
>JASHTA010000412.1 GCA_030040795.1 Gammaproteobacteria bacterium
AGGCATTCCTCTCACCGGCTCGCGCACGCCGATTCAGCCGATTCTGGTCGGAAGCGCTGAGGCGGCGCTCGATGCAAGCCGGCGTCTCCTCGAGGCCGGCTTCTGGGTTGCAGCGATCCGGCCACCCACGGTGCCGCGTAACAGCGCCCGCCTGCGCATCACGCTCTCCGCCGAGCACACCGAGTCTCAGGTGGACGCGCTGGTGGAAGCGCTGGACCGCGCGATCGCCGGCCGCGGGAGCGGCCACGAAGGCATCGGTGACCACGGCGGTACCCACCGCGATGGCATCGAGCTCGGCAGCAGTGGGGCGAGCGGCGCCCCCCGAAGCACGGCGCGGAGCGGCTGACATGCGTGCTTCGTCGTCAGAGCTACCATTCAGGCTGGATCGCGCCGGCGTTCGCGACGCGTTCGATCGCGCGAGCGCCGGCTACGACGACGCGGCCGTGCTGCAAGCACGGGCCCGCCAGGAGCTGCTCGACCGCTTGCGGCCGATGGGACTCGAGCCGAAGGTCGTTCTCGACCTCGGCGCGGGCACCGGCCGCGGTGCGCTCGCGCTCAAGCGGCTCTACCAGAGCGCGGCGGTGATCGCGCTCGACATCGCGCCCGGCATGCTGCGCGAGGCCCGGCGCAACAGCCGTGCATTCCGGCGCTTCGACCGCGTATGCGCCGACGCTTTCCGGTTGCCTCTCCAGGACGAATGCGTGGACCTCGTGTTCAGCAACCTCCTGTTGCAGTGGTGCGATGAGCTCGACGTGGTGATCGGCGAGATGCGCCGTGTGCTCAAGCCCGGCGGGTTCCTCACCTTCAGCACGCTCGGGCCGGACACGCTGCGCGAGCTGCGCTCGGCCTGGTCGGCCGCCGATTCGGCGAGTCACGTCAACGCCTTCCTCGACATGCACGACATCGGGGATGCGCTCACGCGGGCGGGCTTTGCCGAGCCCGTGCTCGATGTGTCGCGAGTCGAGCTTACGTATCCGGATGTGCTCGCGCTGGTGCGCGACCTCAAGGCGATCGGCGCGCACAACGTCACCTCGGCGCGGCTCAAGGGACTGACCGGCAAGGGGAAATGGCGCGCGATGACCCTCGCGTACGAGGCGTTCCGCCGCGACGGACGGCTGCCCGCGAGCTACGAGGTGGTGCACGGCGCAGCGTGGGGGGCGAACGCGCGGCGGTCCGTCACGGCGCCAAGCGGCGAAGTGCGCATCGATCCCGCAGCGATTCGCCGCCGCGCGCGGGAGTGAGCCGGGTCGCGCCGATGCCCTCTCACGGTCTGTTCATCGCAGGCACCGACACCGAGGTCGGCAAGACTCGCGCCGCCGTGTCCGTGACGCGCGCTCTGGCGCACGCAGGCCTGCGCGTCGCGACGATGAAGCCCGTCGCGGCGGGCGCCGCGGCGACAGCGGAGGGCCTTCGCAATGGCGATGCCGCCTCGCTCGCCGCGGCCGCGAACGTCGCGGCCGACTACGAGCTCGTCAATCCCTACTGCCTTGCAGCCCCCGTGTCGCCGCACATCGCCGCGGCCGAAGCCGGCATCTCCATCGATCTCGGCCACATCGTCGAGTGCTTCGAGGAGCTCGCGCGGCGCAGCGACTGCGTCGTCGTGGAAGGCGCGGGCGGCTGGCTCGCGCCGATCGGCGAGCGCCGAACCATGGCCGACGTGGCGCGCGCGCTGGAGCTTCCCGTGATCCTGGTGGTCGGCCTGCGGCTCGGCTGTCTCAATCACGCACTCCTCAGCGCGCAGGCCATCGAGGCAAGCGGACTGCGCCTCGCCGGCTGGATCGCGAACCACATCGAGCCCCGCCTGGAGCGCGCCCGCGAGAACGTCGCGACGCTCGAGCGCCTCCTCGGCGGTCCGCCGCTCGCGACACTGCCGTACGAAGCGCTGCCGGACGAAGCGCTGCCGTACGAGGCGCCGCACCTATCGCGGGGCCACCGTGGAGCGCCCGACAGCTTGCCGCTCGAGCGCGGCCAGGCGCTCGCCGAGGCCGAGGCCGCGGCGCTGCTCAGGCTGGTGCGCGCCGCGTGTCGGACAGCGGTGGATGAGACGTAAGCATTTGTCTTGAATATAAAATCTTCTGCGGTAACATGCTCGCTCAGCACCCGGAATGTTTTTCGCCGCGTGAGTTGAGTTGAGGGCGCCGACCTCGTGGACGCCGCGCCACAGCGCATCGAGATCGCTCCGAACTGCTCGCTGACCGTGAAAGGCGCGCTGCTGTTCTTCGGCGGCACGTGCTTTGGCTCGTTCAGCATCGCCGGCATGATGTTGGCACTCGGCTACTGGCCGGTGTTCCCATTTGCCGGCCTCGAGATGGCGCTCCTCGCCTGGGCTTTGAAAGTGAGTCTCGCACGCCGATTGCACCGCCAGACCATCACGATCTGCGACCGCGATATCCTCGTCGAATCCCGCACGGGCTCGCACTGTGTCCAAGTCGTGTTTCCGCGGCACTGGGCACAGGTTAAACTGCGCCGCCCCGCGTCGCGCTTGTCTCCGAGCCGCCTGGTGATCGAGTCGCACGGCCGCCAGTGCGAGGTCGGGGACTTCCTGACGGAGGAAGAGCGCCGCGGTCTCGCCGCAAGGCTGAACCGACTGATCGGCCGGATCAACGAGTCGCCCACGCTGGCGTGAGCGACCCGAAGGTGTGTTTGTGTTTCTTCCGGCGCGCTCGCGCGCCACATATGTACGGGGCCGCCCTTGGGCGGCCCCGAGGAAAGTTGGGCGTAGCCCATGAAAATTTGGGCGTGAGCCCGTGATAAGGGCGCAGCCCATGACAAGTTACCCGTGACAAGTAGCCCATGAAGAAGATGGTTCAGAAAATCGCGCCGAAGCTCACCGTCCTGACGGCTCTCCTGCTCTCGCTGAGCCCGGCGGCTCAGGCGCAGTCCGGCTGGAGCGAGATCAACATGCCGCGCGGCGTCACGGAGATCTCGCGCAAGATCTACGACCTGCACATGCTCGGCTTCTGGATCTGCGTCGGAATCGGCGTCATCGTCTTCGGCGTCATGATCTACTCGATCGTGGTGTTCCGGCACTCGAAGGGCGTCGTGCCGGACACCACGATGGTCCACAACACCAAAGTCGAGGTGATCTGGACGATCATCCCGGTCGCCATCCTCATCGGACTCGCGATCCCCGCGGCGCGCACGCTCGTGCAGATCTCGGATCTGCGCGGGAGCCAGCTCACCGTCAAGGTGACCGGCTATCAGTGGGGCTGGCAGTACGAGTACTTGAAGAGCGGGGTGAGCTTCTTCTCCAAGCTCGATGCGCAGAGCAACGCGGCCCGCCGGCTCGACTCCGGCATCGACGTGAACACGGTCCCGAATTATCTGCGCAATGTGGATCACCCGTTCGTGGTGCCTGTCGGCACGAAAATCCTCCTGCTGATCACCGCCGACGATGTGATCCACTCGTGGTGGGTGCCCGACCTCGGCGTGAAGAAGGACGCGATTCCGGGCTACATCAACGAGTCCTGGTTCGAGGTGGACGCCGACAAGCCCGGACTCTACCGCGGCCAGTGCACGGAGCTCTGCGGACGCGGACATGCGTTCATGCCGATCGTCGTCGATGCGCGCAGCAAGGCGGACTTCGCCTCGTGGCTGCAAGCCGAGGAGGCGGCGCAGAAACCCCATCAACCGGCGCAGGCCGCCGCGGCCTCCGCGGCCCGTCAGGCGCAGCTCGCCGCCGCGACCCCCGCCCACTGAGCTCCAGCCGCTGGCCTTCACCGCAGAGCGACATTCCCAAAGAGATCCGATCATGGCCGAACACGCACTGGCTCCCGAAGTCGTCCCGGTACACGCCGAGCACGACGCGCACGATCACAAGCCGCACGGATGGAAACGCTGGGTCTACGCGACCAACCACAAGGACATCGGCACGATGTACCTGGTGTTCGCCGGCCTCATGTTCCTCATCGGCGGCAGCTTCGCCATGGTGGTGCGGGCCGAGCTCTTCAAGCCCGGCATGCAGCTCGTCGATCCGCAGTTCTTCAACTCGATGACGACGCTGCACGCGCTGTTCATGATCTTCGGCGCCGTCATGCCGGCGTGGACGGGCCTCGCGAACTGGCTCATCCCGATGCAGATCGGCGCGCCGGACATGGCGCTTCCGCGGCTCAACAACCTGAGCTTCTGGATCCTGCCGTTCGCGTTCACGCTGCTGTTCTGCACGCTCTTCGTGCCGGGCGGGCCTCCGTCGGGCGGCTGGACGCTCTACGCGCCGCTCTTCGTGCAGACGGGCGACGCCTTTCCGATGACCATCTTCGCCATCCACATGATGGGAGCCTCCTCGATCCTCGGCGCCATCAACGTGATCGTGACGATCATGAACATGCGGGC
>JASHTA010000044.1 GCA_030040795.1 Gammaproteobacteria bacterium
GCGGCGCCGCCGGCCAGAAACTCGGCGGCGAAGGAGGTCATGCGCGCGTACTCGCGGGGACAATCAACCAGCACGCGGCTCGCCCCGCGAGCCATTTCGTCGCGCAGCACGCGCAGCGCGAGCGGCAGGTCCTCGTGCACGATCGTGCCCGGCGGAGCCTGCGCCGCGACCGAGCGCACGTGATGCCAGAGCCGGGCGAGGTACTCCATGTCCTCGCTCAGGCCCTCGGGCGATGCACCCTGCGCCGCCGTCCGCACGATGTAGCCGCCGGCCGAATCCGGCGCAACGAGGCTCGCGACAGCCGATTTGAGCCGCAGCCGCTCGGCCTCCTCCTCGATGCGCGCCGACACCCCGACACCTTCGCCGCGCGGCAGGTAGACGAGATAGCGCGAGGGCAGCGCGACGAACGTGGTGAGCCTCGCCCCCTTGGTGCCGATCGGATCCTTCACGACCTGGACCAGGATCTCATCGCCCTCGCTCACCAAGCGGCGGATGTCGTCCACGGCAGGCAGCGCAACGATCGTGTCCTCGGGACGCGCGAGCGCGATGTCCGCGACGTGAAGAAACGCGGTGCGCTCGAGGCCGACATCCACGAACGCGGCCTGCATGCCCGGCAGCACCCGCGAGACGCAGCCCTTGTAGAGATTGCCGACGAGCCCGCGATGGCTCGCCCGCTCGACCTGCAGCTCGTGCAGAGCCCCGCTCTCGAGGAGCGCGGCGCGGGTCTCGCGCGGCCCCACGTTCACGAAGATCTCTGTGCTCGTCTCCGTGCCGTCGTCGCTCACGTTCGGCGATCCCGCGTGATGGCGCAGGGGACACCTGCCGCGCTCAGCAGCTGCGCCGTCTCGAAGAGCGGCAATCCCATCACGCCCGAGAAGCTTCCCTCGAGCCGCTCGACGAAGACGGCGCCGATGCCCTGGATCGCGTAGGCTCCCGCCTTGTCGCACGGCTCCCCCGTGTCCCAATATGCGGCGCGCTCCTCCTCCGTGATCGCGCGCAGGCGCACGGTGCTTTCGGAGAGCGCGCTGATCCATCCTCGACCCGTGACGAGCACCACGGCCGTGAGCACTTGGTGGGCCCGCCCCCCGAGCGCCGCGAGCATCTCGAGCGCGTGCGCACGCCCCGCCGGCTTGCCATAGATCGTATCGCCGAGCACCACCACGGTGTCTGCCGCGAGGACAGGGCGCTCCATCTCGCGCGAGCGGACGAGGAATGCCTTGTCGCGAGCGACGCGGAGCACGTAGTCCCGCGGCGATTCGGCGGGACGTTGCGCCTCGTCGATGCCGGCCGGCATCGCCTGGTGCGCAACGCCGATTTGCGCGAGCAGCTCGCGCCGGCGGGGCGACGCCGAGGCGAGGCACAGCAGCGGTCTGGCGTCGGCGGAGCTCATCAATCGCGATGATACGGATGGCCGCTGAGCACCGTGTGCGCGCGGTACAGCTGCTCGGCGAGCACCACGCGCGCGAGCGCATGCGGCAGCGTGAGCCGGGAGAGAGACCAGCGAAAATCGCTGCGCCCGAGCACTTCCGCGTCGAGCCCATCGGGGCCGCCGATGAGAAACGCGATATCCCGCCCGTCGCGCCTGCGCGCCGCGAGCCAGTCGGCGAGCTCGCGGGTCGAGAGCTCCCGCCCCTGCTCGTCGAGAGCCACGACGAGCTCGCCCTTGTGCAGCTCGGCGAGCAAGCGCTCGCGCTCGATGCCTCTCGCTCTCGACACCGATTGCGCCCCGCTGCGGGGCCCTGCCGCCACCTCGCAGAGCTCCATTTTGAGCGTTCCGGAGAGGCGCCGCGCGTAGCCGCCGAACGCCTCGCCGACCCAGGCCGGCATGCGCGTACCCACGGCGATTATGCGCAGCCGCATCCCTTCATCGTCCCGTGCCCCTCGGCGCGCCGGCCACAGCCCCGGCGGCAGCGCCGACAGCAGTCCCGGCAGCAGCATGCCCCTGCGGCGCCTCCCACAAATGCTCGAGCCCGTAGAACTCGCGGACCCGCGGCAACATGACATGAACGATGACGTCATTGAGATCGACGAGCACCCATTCGCCCTCCCGCTGACCCTCGACGCCGAGAGGCTTGATCCCCGCCGCCTCGACTCGGTCGATCACGCGCTCTGCGATCGAGCGCACATGCCGATCGGAGTGCCCGGAGGCGACGATCATCGTGTCCGCAATATCGGTGAGTCCCCGCAGGTCGAGCACCCTCACCTGGGTCGCCTTCATGTCGTCGAGGGCCGCTTCCACCAAGCTCTGCACGGAGGACTTCGGCCGGCGCGCGGGGCGGGCGCGGGTGCGTGTGGTCATGTTGTGCGAATCGTCTCCTTGAGCGGGCGTGATCCGGCGCGGAACGCGAGCTCGCGCCGGCCCGGTCTAGCGCTGCCGCCGAGCATAGCACCCGGTCTCGTAGATGATTCGGCGGACCGAGTCGGGAACCAGGTAAAGCGGATCGCGGCCGGCCTCGAGCAGCTGGCGCAGCTCGGTCGAGGAGATCTCGAGCTGGGTCCCGGCATGCACATAGATGCGGCCGCCGCGCTCGTCCTGCAAATCGCGGATGCTGCCCGTGCCGCGGTCGACCATCACCTCGCCCAGCGGTCCGCGGGTCGGCGCCTTCCATCCCGGCCGATGAGCGACCACGACGTGCGCCAGGCCGAAGAGCTCCCTCCAGCGGTGCCAGTTCGGCAGCCCGAGGAATGCGTCCATGCCGAGGAGCAGACACAGCGAGCGGTCCGGATACTCGTTGCGCAGCTCCGTGAGGGTGTCGATGGAGTACGACACGCCGGAGCGGCGCACCTCGCGGTCGTCCACCGCGAAATGCGGCTGGTCCGCGACGGCGGCCTGAACCATGGCAACCCGCACCTCGGCACTCGCCGTGAGCTCGGCTCGATGCGGGGGATTGCCGGTCGGAAGGAACTTCACCTCGGCGAGGCCGAGCGCTTGCCGCAGCTCGAACGCCGTGCGCAGATGCCCGTAATGGATCGGATCGAAGGCACCGCCGAAGAGGCCGATGGGTGGCATCGCAGAGCCTTAGTGGATGCTCGATGCCGGCAGGGGCAGCGCCGCGCGGCCGCACAGATCGCAGGCGAGCAGCGACAACTCGTCCCAGGCATCGCCCCTCAGCCGGCCTTTCGCCATGGCGTCCGCGCGCACGGCGCGCCCGACGAACCGGCGGAACGGCACTTGCGCCGCCGCCCCGGTGTGGCGAGCCCACAGCTCGCGCATCGCCTTGATCGCGGCCCACAGAACGAGCGGGAGCTCGACTCCCTCGGATTTGAGGCCGTCGAGGACACGCAGAGCCCGGCTGAGCTCGCCCTGGATGAGAGCTTCCGAGAGCTCCCCGACGTTGAATCGCGCGCTGTCGGCGGTGCTCGCGAGCACCCGCTCGGCGGTCACGCGCTCGCGTCCCGCGAGCAGTCTCAGCTTCTCGAGCTCCTGCTGCGCGGCGAGCAGATTGCCTTGCGTGCGATCGGCCAGCAGTTCGAGCGCCCCGGCGTCCGCCGTCAGCCCGAGTCTGCGGCAGCGAGCCTCGAGCCAGGCGAGCATCCGCTCGGCGGGAACCGGCCAGACCGCGAGCCAGGCGCCCCGAGACTCGGCCGCCCGCACCCACTCGGCGCCCTGCGCATCGCGGTCGAGGCGGCCGGTGACGATGAGCAGCAACACATCGTCGCCGATCGATTGGATGACGCTCGCGAGGACGCGGCCTCCGGCGACGCCCGGCTTGCCGCCCGGAAGCTTCAGCTCGATGATGCGCCGGCTGGCGAACAGCGACAGCGTACCGGCCGCTGCGCGAACGGCTTCCCAGTCCGAGCCCCGATCGAGCACGTGCACTTCCCGCTCGGTGAAGCCGGCCGCGCGGGCACGAGCCCGGACGGCATCGGCCGCTTCCCCTGCGAGCAGAGGCTCGTCTCCCGAGACGAGATAGACGGGCATGAGCTGCCGCTCGAGATGGCGCGCGAGCGAGTCGAGAGTGAGTTTCAAGCTGTGCCGGAGCCGTCTGACGCCATGTGCGGCATCGTACCTGCGGTATATTGGGCGATCGAGCCGATTCGGGCCACATCATGCCTGCCGTCATGGGAAACGCCAAGCCGCGGCGGGAGCCCTCCTCGAAGGGCGGACCGCTCAAGCGCCTGTACCCGCCCCTCGAGCCGTACTCGAGCGACTATCTCCGCGTCTCGGACACTCACGAGATCTACTTCGAGGAATGCGGCAATCCGCGCGGCAAGCCGGCCGTCTTCCTGCACGGTGGGCCAGGCGGCGGCACGGACGAGAAAATGCGGTGCTTCTTCGATCCGCGGCGCTACCGCATCGTGCTCTTCGACCAGCGCGGCTGTGGCAAGAGCCGCCCGCACGCAAGCCTCGTCGACAACACCACCTGGCATCTCGTTGACGACATCGAGCGGCTGCGCACGCGCCTCGGCATCGACCGCTGGCTGGTGTTCGGCGGCTCCTGGGGCTCGACGCTCGCCCTGGCCTATGCTCAAGCGCACCCGCAGCGCGTCTCGGAGCTCGTCCTGCGCGGCATCTTCCTGCTCAGGCGCTGGGAGCTCGACTGGTTCTACCAGGACCCCGGCGGCGCCGCGGCGCTCTACCCGGACCTCTGGGAGCATTATGTGGAGCCGATCCCTCCCGAGGAGCGGTCGGACATGATCGGCGCCTTCTATCGGCGGCTCACGAGCGAGGATCGCGAGGTGCTGAGCCGCGCCGCCCGCGCCTGGTCGATCTGGGAAGGCGCGACGAGCTTTCTGAAGGTGAACCCGAGCTACGTCGCGAAGTTCGACGACGAGTCGTACGCCGCGGCGTTCGCGCGGATCGAGTGCCACTATTTCACGAACGGCGGCTTCCTGCGCAGCGACGATCAGCTGCTCGCCGGCGCGCATCGCATCCGCCGCATTCCGGGTGTCATCGTTCAAGGCCGCTACGACGTGGTGTGCCCCATGCGCAGCGCGTGGGACCTGCACCGCGCGTGGCCGGAGGCGGATCTGCGCATCGTGTCCGACGCCGGGCACTCGGCGTTCGAGCACGGCATCACCCACGAGCTGCTCGCGGCCACCGACCGGTTTGCGAAATGAGCGCCGCGGCCTGAGGCGAGCGCCGCAGATTAGCGTCTTACCCACGCGATGCGGCTCTGCGCGTCGAGGATGCCGGCCCGCGCGAGCCACTCGCGCGCGTCCTCGGCGTCTTCGTCGAACCAAGCGCGTGCGCTGCCCAGCCGGAAGCTGTATCCCCACGCGTCCATATCCGCGCAGAGCCGCTCGCGCCCCACGCCCGGCAGCTCGCCCGCGAGCAGAATCTGCAGATAGCACACCGCGGATTCCTCGAGATCGTCGCTCCCGGCGTCCCGATCGAGACCCACGCGGCGCTCGGGGCTCATGCAGATGTAGTGCGCTGCCTCGTGCAGCACCGAGTGGAGGGGGGTGTCGAGGCGCGCGTACAGCCGATCGCCCTGAAGCCCCGCCTCGCAGCCCCCCCAGTACGAGCCCGGAATGCTCTCCTGCGGGGCGACGAGCGTGAGGTCGAGACCGAACCGCGAGAGCAGCATGGCGAGCGCCATGCGATCGACTCCAGCGAGCGCCGCCACCTCCACCTACAAGCTCGACAGCCGCCGCATCACGATATCGACGAGGTTGTGCGCGAGCGCCGCGCGGAGGATCGCATCCTCGTTATCCTTGGCGAGCACGACATACTCGTCGAAGGCGTAATCGCGCGTGGCGGAAACGTCCTGGGGAGCGAGGAGATCCTTGCCGCCCGCGGTGACGGAGAAGCGCACCGTGTAGGTGATCTCGTACTCGCGAGGCAGATTGGTGGCGGAGACCGCCACCACGCGCGGCGTCACCGTGTCCTCGATCACGTGCACCACGGCGGTTGCGTCCGTGCTGCGATCCGTCACCTGCGCCCCGGCGATGATGAGAGCCCGGCGCAGGCCCTGCACGAAGTCCGTTTGGCGGTCCTTCGCGTCCACGTAGGCGACGTGGAGGGCCTTTGGCAGCGGGGCGCGGCCCTCGAGGTGGAACCCGCAGCCTGCGAGCAGCGCGCAGCTCGCGAGAAACGCGCAGCGAGCGAGCACTCCGCGACCGGCGAGCGGCGCGTGGGCGGCGCCTGGCACGAGAACCGCGAGCAGCTTCGACGAGCGGCCGGACGCGTTCATACGACGATGTTGACGAGCTTGCCGCGCACGACGACCACCTTCTTGATCGGCTTGTCTGCAACGAACTTGCGCACGCGCTCGTCGGCGAGCGCAAGCGCCTTGACGGCTTCATCGCCCGCCTCGGCGGCAACGGTCACCCGGCCGCGCAATTTTCCGTTGACCTGCACCACCAGCTCCAGCTCGTCCTGACGCAGTGCCTGCGCCTGCGGCTGCGGCATCGGCGCATCCAGCAGATCGCCGCGATCTTCGGCGTAGCCGAGCTCCACCCACAGGGCATGAGCGATGTGCGGAGCGATCGGGTACAGCGTGTGCAGCAGAATGCCGACGCCCTCGCGCAGCAGCGCCGCGGCCTCGGGTTGCGCCTTCGCCGCCTCGAGCCCGTTCAGCATCTTCATGGCCGCCGAGACGACGGTGTTGAACTGCATTCGCTGGTAGTCGAACAGGGCCTGCTGCAGGTTCACGTGCAGGTCGTGGCGGACCCGCTTGAGGGCGCTGGGGAGTCCGTCGGAGACGGTCCGAGGAGCGCCGATGATCCGCGTCCGCTGCTCGTAGCAGAAGCTCCACAGGCGCCTGAGGAAGCGATACACGCCCTCCGCGCTCGCATCCGACCAGGGTGCGCTCTGATCCGGAGGCCCGGCGAACATCACGAACGCCCGAGCCGTATCCGCGCCGAAGCGCTCGACGAAGGCGCCCGGCTCGACGACGTTGTTCTTGCTCTTGGACATCTTCTCGATGCCCCCGTAGAGCACGGGCCTGCCGTCCTCCTTGGCGACGGCGCTCAACGGCACGCCGCGCTCGTCGAACTGCTCCGTGACTTCGGCCGGATAGAACCAGCGCTTCTTCCCGCCGGCCTCCTCGCGGTAGTAGCAGTGCGCGAGCAGCATGCCCTGGGTGAACAGGCGCTTGAACGGCTCGTCGATGCGGGTGAGGCCGAGATCGCGCATCACCTTGGTCCAGAACCGCGCATACAGCAGATGCAGCACGGCGTGCTCGATTCCTCCGATGTACTGGTCCATCGGCATCCAATAGCCGGTGCGCTCATCGACCATCGTCGGCGCATCCGGGCAGCAGTAACGCATGTAATACCAGGCGGAATCGACGAACGTGTCCATCGTGTCGGTCTCGCGGCGCGCCGGCTTTCCGCAGTCGGGACACGTGCAGGCGAGGAAGCGCTCGTCCCGGGTAAGGGGGTTGCCCGTACCGTCCGGCACGAGATCCTCGGGCAGGACGACGGGAAGCTCGCTCTCCGGAACAGGCACCACCCCGCAAGCCTCGCAATGGACGATCGGAATGGGCGTGCCCCAGTAGCGCTGGCGCGAGATGCCCCAGTCGCGAAGGCGCCATTGCACCTTCTTCTCGCCGAGCCCGAGGGCCGCGAGATCGGTGGCCACCGCATCAACGGCCTCCCGATAGCGCTTGCCGTCGTAGTCATAGCGACCGTCGCGCGAGCGCGAGTTGATGCAGCGGCTGCCTTCGGTGGATGCGTACCCGTCGAGCCAACGGCTCGGGGAGAAGGCCTGGCCGCCGATCTCGATGACTTGTTTGATCGGCAGCCCGTGAGCGCGGGCGAACGCGAAGTCGCGCTCGTCGTGGGCCGGAACGCCCATCACCGCGCCTTCCCCGTAGCTCAGAAGTACGTAGTTGCCAATCCAGACCTCCACCTGCTCGCCGCTCAGGGGATGCTGAACGAAGAAGCCGGTCGGCACGCCCTTCTTTTCCGTCGTGGCGAGCTCGGCGTCCGCCACGCCGCCCTTGCGGCACTCCTCGATGAAGTCCGTCAGCCGCCGCTTGCCGAGCCTCTGATCTCGCCGGGCAAGATCGAGCGCCAGCGCGTGCTCGGGAGCAATCGCGACGAAGGTGGCGCCCATGATCGTGTCCGCACGCGTGGTGAACACCCACAGGAGCCGCCGCTCGCCATCGAGCGTGTACGGAAAAGCGAACCGGACTCCCTCGCTGCGTCCGATCCAGTTCTGCTGCATGGTGCGGACCTGGGGCGGCCAGCCCTGCAGATCGCTCTCGAGGCGGTCGAGCAGCTCCTGGGCGTAGCGTGTGATCGCGAGATAGTAACCGGGGATCTCCCGCTTCTCGACGATCGCCCCCGAGCGCCAGCCGCGTCCGTCCTCGACCTGCTCGTTCGCGAGCACCGTCTGATCGACCGGATCCCAATTCACGATCTGGGTCTTGCGATAGGCGATGCCGCTCTTCAGCATCTTCAAGAACAGCCACTGGTTCCAGCGGTAGTAAGCGGGATCGCAGGTGGCCACCTCCCTCGACCAGTCGAACGCGAACCCCATGGGCGCGAACTGCGCCTTCATATCGGCGATGTTGGCGCGCGTCCAGGCGGCGGGCGCAACGCGCTTATCGATTGCCGCGTTCTCGGCCGGCAGACCGAAGGCGTCCCAGCCCATCGGCGTCATGACGTTGTAGCCCGACGAGCGCATGAAGCGATAGACGACGTCGTTCAACGTGTAGTTGCGCATGTGCCCCATGTGCAACCTGCCGCTCGGATACGGCAGCATCGAGCACACGTAGAACTTGCCCTTCGGAAAGCGCGGGTCGCCTTCTCTGGCGCGATAGGCGTCGAGCTCGCGCCAATGCTCCTGCGCGGTACGCTCTACGGCCGCAGGGTCGTATACCTCGTCCATGCGGCAGGGGCGCTCAGGGCAATCTCAGCGCGAAGAATTCCTGCTGGTCCTGGCGTTGAATGAGCAGCGCAAGCGACTTGCCCGCGGATTTGGCCGCTCTTTCCAGATCATCGACCGAGCGAACCTGTTTGCCGTCCACGCCGAGAATGATGTCGCCCGGCTGAACACCCGCCGACAACGCGGGACCGGTCGCTTGCTCGACGATCAGGTCGCCCTCCGTCTGCGCTTGCCGCTTCTCGTCGGGGGTCAAGGGCCGCACGGAGATGCCGAGCCGGGTGGTTTGATCCGACTGGTGTCCAGGTTGCGCCAGCGAGGCCGTGCGCTCCGGCTTCTCGCTGAGCTGGACGACGTGGACCACGAGCTGCAGCTCTTTGCGGCTGCGCCAGATCGTGAGACGGACGTCGCTGCCGGGCCTCATGTTCGAGATACGCGTGGAGAGATCTCCAAAGCGATCGATGTCCGAGCCGTTGACGGCGAGAATCACATCGCCCGGCTTGACCCCGGCCTTGTCCGCGGGACCTCCGCGCTCGACCAACGCAACGAGCGCGCCCCGCGGTCGATCGAGTCCGAAAGATTCCGCAAGCTCCGCATCGACGTCCTGGATGCTGACTCCGATGCGACCGCGCACGACGTGGCCGCTCTTGATGAGCTGCGTCTCGACGTTCAACGCCACATCGATCGGAATCGCGAACGACAGCCCCATGTAGCCGCCCGTCTCGCTGAAGATCTGGGAGTTGATCCCGATGACCTCGCCCTTCGTGTTGAAGAGCGGTCCGCCCGAGTTGCCGGGATTGACGGGGACATCGGTCTGGATGAACGACACGTAGTTGTCGCTCCGCAGCTCGCGGCTCACGGCGCTGATGATGCCGGCGGTCACGCTGTTGTCGAAGTCGAACGGCGAGCCGATCGCGACGACCCACTGTCCGGGCCTGAGCTTGCTCACGTCCCCGAACTTCACGGTCGGCAGTCCGTGTGCTTCGATCTTGACGACGGCCACGTCGGTGCGGTCGTCGATGCCGATCACCTTCGCCTGGAACTCGCGGCGGTCGACGAGCTTCACCGTCACCTCATCGGCACCCTCGACGACATGCGCGTTCGTGAGGATGTAGCCGTCCGAGCTCACGATGAAGCCGGAGCCGGTGCCCTTCTGAGGCGGCGCGTTGCGCGGCTGGGGCGTCGACGGGCCGTTGTTCGGGCCTGGAATGCCGAAGCGGCGGAAGAACTGATTGAAGGGATCGTCCGAGTCGTCGTCGTCCCCCGAGGAGGTATGCTCGACGACCTGGATGTTCACCACTGCGGGCCCGTAGCGCTCGACCAGGCCGGTGAAGTCCGGGAGCTGGATTCCACCGCTGCTCAGTACGCGTTCCGCATGAGCCCCGCCCTCGTGCGCCGCGGGCAGTGGCTGCGCCGCCGTCTGGGCGCGCAAGCCCCCGGAGCACACCGCAACGGCGACACTGGCGAAAAACAAAATCCCGGCCCTGCGGGCCGACCATGGGAAAGTCATGTCGTACTCCGTGGGTCCGCCGGGCTCGCAAGCCCTCAGGACCCGATAACTCAATCTTCCAGCATCCGATGTACCCGTGCCGCGGCCGGATGAGCATCGCGGCTCTCACCGGTCGCGCGGAAGAGCAGGCTCCACCCTACCACCAACGCGAGCGCGGTGGCAGCGAGACCGATCACCAGCCAGTTCCCGTAATACACATAAGGGGTGAGCCCCCTGCGAGCCGTGAACGTGGCTCGGAGCACGTAGGTCCGGTACTCGGGGGCGCGCGCGAGGACGGCGCCGTGCGGTCCGATCACCGCCGAGATGCCGT
Organism: Gammaproteobacteria bacterium; assembly: GCA_030040795.1. Taxonomy (GTDB): domain Bacteria; phylum Pseudomonadota; class Gammaproteobacteria; order Steroidobacterales; family Steroidobacteraceae; genus JASHUC01. The sequence continues at coordinate 10,597 of JASHTA010000044.1, forward strand.
CGTTGGCGGCCCGAAGCATGAAGCGGCCGTCCTCGATGGCCCGCATGCGGGCGATCTGCAGGTGCTGAGCGTGCTCGGTCGAGTGAGCGAACCAAGCGTCGTTCGTCACGTTCACCAGTGCATCGGACTCCCCGAGCACCGGCAGCTCATAGCTGCCGTAGACGTCCTCGTAACAAATCGTTGTGGCAAACCGCAGACCGGCCGCGCTGAGCGGCGGCTGATCGGGCGGACCGCGCGTGAAGTCGGAGTACGGCAGGCTCATGATCCGCAGCCAGCTGCGGATGAAGCCCGGCACGGGGAAGAACTCGGCGAAGGGCACGAGATGGTGCTTGTCGTACCAGCCGATGCCCGACCCGAGACTCAGCACCGAATTGTAGTAGATGTCGTCGCCGTCGCCCCGCACCACGCCGAGGATGAGCGAGGAGCCGTGCTGGTGGGCGTCCTTGTACAGCGCGAGCAGGTAGCTGGTGAGATTGTTGGCGAGATCCGGCGGGGCCGCCTCCGGCCACACGATGAGAGGCGTTCCGATCGCGCCGAGCGTCAGATTCCGATACAGCTCGAGCGTGCGGGCGCGATTGGCCTCCTCCCACTTTTGATCCTCCGGTACGGATCCTTGCACGATCGCCACACCGACCGGCTTGCCGACGGGATGCGTCCACTCGCGAGTGCGCAGCGGCGCTGCGATGAGCCACGGGAGGAGGAGCACGATGCCCGCGACGGTGCGCTCGCGTGCGCTCCCGCGAATGAGCGTCGCGAGCGCTCCGGCTCCAACGAGCAGCAGAGCGGTCACGCCGTACAGGCCGAGCACGGGGCCGAAGGCGGTGCCGAGCCAGGTGTCGGTCTGGGTATACCCGAGCGAGAGCCAGGCGAAGCCGGTCAG
>JASHTA010000413.1 GCA_030040795.1 Gammaproteobacteria bacterium
GGAGCTCAGAAAGACGCTCCGTACCACGAAGCTGACAAGGATATATCTGATTTACCGTGATCCCGAGACGCGGAAGATCAAGGGTACTTTCTTGTTTGGCGGACGGAAGGCGGCGCCTTGGTCGGGCTATGGAAGCCAGGGTGGGAAGATAGTCGATGTCGATGAGACCTGATTCTCATGCCATATGTGCTTCCAGATACGGGCGTATGGTATGCCCTATGCGATTCGAAGGATTCGTATCACCTGAAGGTGCAAGAGAAGGCCGATTACCTGGAGCGGCATCATGTTGTCCTCCCATGGCCCGTGGTGTACGAGACCTTGTGTACTCGCTTTGTGCGCAATACGCGGGCGCTCGATCGCTTCTGGAGATATCTCGAGCGACCGAGAATTACTTATTTGGATGACTCTCCCTACGCTCGGAGCGCCTTCGAGCTTTCGCTGAAATCCTCTCTGGGCCGCTCGCGTCCCTTGAGCATGGTGGACTGTGCAATCAGGCTCATGCTCGATGACGTCAACGTCAAGATAGATTATTTCATGACGTTCAATCCCGGTGATTTCGCTGATCTGTGCCAGAGGAAGCGTATCGCTCTTGTTTGAGTCGTCTGTGCCGGGGCCAGAAGCATCGTGATCCGCCTTTCTCGAGAGGCTTGCGCCAGACCCAAGGTCATACCGTAAAGTCGGCTGCTGGAGGCGATGGTGGGCGATCGGGAACGAGAGAAAAAACTTCTCGCGCCGGCGGAATGTGCGGCACGAACCGGCTTGACCGTCCGAGCGCTGCGAATCTACGAGCGTCGCGGCCTCATTGCTCCGCGGCGGTCACCGGCTGGATGGAGGCAGTACGGCCGGTCGGATTTGATCAGGCTCAATACCATATGCCTGCTCAAGACAGCCGGTCTGACCCTGTCACAGATTCGGACCGCCCTCCGCGACGGTGGGCCGCCGCTGCTCGAGGCCCTGCAGGCGCAAATCGAGACCTGGAAATCGAAGAAGGAGCAGACGGAGCGTGGTCGAGCGGTTGCAGAGACCGCATTGCGACACTTCCGCGCTGATCGGGCACTATCCGTCGATCAGCTGTGTGAGCTGGTGCGAAGCAACGGTGACGACGGTTCGAAGTCTGCCGTCAGCGATTTGCTCAAGCAGATTGTGGCCATGCCTGCGCGACAACGACGAGCGTGGGTCGAGCGTCACAATGTCGAGATGAATCCGCAATGGGCTCGAAGATTTCAAGGAGCCGTGGCGACACTCGTCGATCCAAGGCTCGAACGGGCCATGAATGCAGGATGCTCGCCTTCGTCTCCGAGAGTCCAACGGCTCGTGGCGCTTCATCTCAGGCTGATGCGGAGGCACCGGGTTCGGCAGGGAACAATCAAATGGCTGACGGTCGACAATCCGCAAGACGGAGCCGGTGCCGGCATTGGATGGGAGCCCGTTCGACAGCGGATGCGGGCACGTATACGGTCCAAGCTGAAGCGGCGGCCCACCGATTCGAGCGATTTGATCTCCAATCAGTGGACTCCGAACCCCAACCTGGTGGGCTATTTCGCAGAAGCCGAACGGCGATCCACGCAATGCCGGAGGCTCGACCAGCTGCTCTGTGCCGCGAAAGAGATCATCAGATCCGGCGGCCAGGCGAGCTCGGCGGAAGCCGCGGGACTGATCAGGCAATTCCGGCAAATTTGCCGTGAGCATGAGCTGGGAGACCCGCTGATATATGCACAGTGGGCAGCACTCGCCAGACCTCCGCCGTTGAATATGAGCGAGGTGGAAGACGACGCGATCTGGCGTTTCGTGGCTGGTGCGATCCGTGCACGTCGCCTGAAGCGCGAACCCACGCCGCTGCGGCGTGCGGTCTTGCAGGCTGGTTGATCTGTGTCTTTCGAGCGGTCCTTGGGACTGCCGGCTGTACAGCCTACTCCTGCATCGTGCTGCCGGCATCCTGGCCGAAACCGCTCGTGCAGCTCCCGCTCTGGATTTCTCCGGAGCCGCTGCAACCGTCAGTGACGGGCGCCGTCCATTGCGCCCAGGTGACCGTGTTCCCGAAATTCCACGCCCAGAGCATCCACGGCCCCTCGTAAGTATTGTTCTCGAATTCGTTCCCTTGGTGGAAGGCGATAGCCGTCGGCACGGCCGCTGAGGTGTACGGCGGGGTACTCCCATAGTTGCTGAAGAGCCCGTTGAATCCACAGAGGCTCGCCACGGTGCAACCCGGGATGTCTGCCGGGTTGAATTGGAAGACGTTGCCGCTGACCTGGACATTCTGGGTCTTCCATCGACAACCATCGTAATAATCGGCCGCCGGCGATCCGGTATCGGCCCCTGCCACGGCGGAAGAGAGGTTTTCGGCGCAGGAGCTCTGGGTGAATACTTGCGGGTCGACGAGCGTGCAGGCGTTGTCCGAACCGTCGGAGCAGAAGCGATTCGCATTCTCCCACAGAGTGATGCCGCTCCAGTTGTCCGTGAAGGTATTGCCGATGATCTCCGCCACGCCGCTCAGGCTCCCGGGGACGCGCGAGTCGCCGCCGCTTTCCGAGATGTAAATGGCCG
>JASHTA010000414.1 GCA_030040795.1 Gammaproteobacteria bacterium
CGGAGCGGTAGTTCAGCTGGTTAGAATACCGGCCTGTCACGCCGGGGGTCGCGGGTTCGAGTCCCGTCCGCTCCGCCAGCCCCTTTATCCGCAGCGGCCACCAAGGCCGTCACGAACCGCAAGCCGCTGACCGACAGCGGCTTTTTTTGACGTCCAGGCAACCGCGAGCCGCTCACCCGCCTCGCCCTAAGCCCGGCTTGGCGGTGTTGCGTGGGCGTTCCGATGCTCGCCGTGTCTTGTCCTCGACACCGATCAGGAGAGTTCCGCCGGCAGTGTTGGCGAATGCGACGAGCGTACGGATCACCCTATCCGGCGAGGACTGGTCGCGTTTGAACTCGAGAGTCTTGCTCTCCGGGTGGGTGAGCAGGGTAAGCGCATCCACAGTCGGAAATTTACTCGGAAGCAGTCGGAAGCCCGGTATGTCCGAGCTGTGCGCGGTCGTGTGGTCAAGCGATGGCCTGCCTCTCGACGGACGGCATTCTCGAACCGCTGGACGCAGCGACCGGGGCGAGGGCAGCCCCGTTCACTTCCGCTCGCCGGCCCGCCACTATCTCCCGCTTCGGGTGGGCCGGTTTGGCCCGTCTGCGCCCGCGTTGGAGACGCAGCCTTATGCGGGCCTGCTATGGGCTAACAGGCTGTCGCCGCACGGTGGACTGTCAGGCCATCTTGAACTACCCTGTTCGCGCCATTTCCTTGGCCACGCCCCGACAAGCCTTGCAAGGTCCAGAGGCTTCCGCCTACAGCCAGTGAGAGCGGGACGTTACGAGCCCTGCGTAGTCCCGGTGCGCTCGGCTTGGTACCATGCGCTGGCCAGCCAACCCCAACGCCCGTGCGCCGGGGGGTATGGCTGGAGGTAGACAGCGAGTCCAAAGGCTCGGCTGTCGTTTGTTTCCAAAGACTTGCAGGGCCTGTCAAGCTCGTCCGCTCCGCCAGTACCCAGCACCTGGCCCACCATGCTTCAGAAAATTGGCGATGCATTCGCGAGCCGCAGGTGGCTCACTTACATCCTGTTCGGCGCCCTGGCGTTCATCTTCGCCGCCTGGGGTGCCTACGGCGTCGCGACCCTGCAGTTCACGAGCAGCACGGATGCGGCGAAGGTCAACGGCGAGACCATCCCGTACACGGAGATCCGCCAGGCTTGGCTGCAGCAGCAGGCCGATTGGCAGCAGCGCTTCGGCGGCGATATGCCGGCCGCCGTGAAAAGCCAGCTCGAGGACCAACTGCTCGAGCAGTTCATTCGCGATGTGCTGATGGCGCAGCACACTCGCTCGCTCGGCTACCGGGTGAGCGACACGGAAATCGAAGAGGCGGTGCGCGAGGAGCCGGCCTTCCAGCTCGAGGGGAAATACTCACCCGACGTGGCGAAGATGCGCCTCCAGCAGGCGGGCCTCACCCCGGAGGCCTTCGAGGATGACTTGCGTCAATCGCTGCGAGCCGGGCAATTGCAGGTCGGCATTCGAGACTCGGACTTTCTGACGCAGGCGGAGTCCGCCCGGCTGTCGTCGCTGCAGAACGAGGAGCGCGAGATCCAGTATGTCGTGCTCCCCGCCGCAAAGTTCGCAAGCTCCACGCCCCCCGACGACAAGAGCGTGCAGGCGTACTACGACGCCCACAAGTCGGAGTTCATGACGCCGGAGTTCGTGCATCTGCAGTACGCGGAGCTCGAGCTCTCCCAGGTTACCTCCCAGGTCCAGGTGGCCGATTCGGACCTGCACGACTACTACGACAAGCACAAGAGCCAGTATGTGGTGCCCGAGCGGCGCCGGGCCCGCCACATCCTGATCGCCGTGAGCCAGACTCGCGATGACGCGGCCGCCCTCAAGCGAGCCGATGAAGTGCTCGCGAAGCTGAAGGCGGGAACGAGCTTCGAGGCTCTCGCGAAGCAGTACTCGGATGATTCGGGATCGGCCTCCCAGGGCGGCGATCTCGGCTGGGCCGACCGCAGCACCTTCGTCGGTCCGTTCGCGGATGCGGTGTTCTCGATGAAGGTCAACGAGATCCGCGGCCCTGTGAAGACGCAGTACGGCTATCACATCATCCAGCTCGAAGGCATCGAGCCCGGCCAGGTCAAGACGTTCGACGAGGCGCGCGCGCAGATCGAGCCCATCGTTCGCCGCAACGAGGCCACCGATCGCTTCGGCGACATCCAGGAACAGGTTCAGCAGCAGCTCGACAACGGCACTCCGACGCTCGAGGGGCTCGCCAAATCGTTCGGACTACAGCTCGGTGAGGTCGCGCAGTTCGACCGCGGAACGGGTGGGGCGCCGCTCGGCAACTCCCGGGACCTGCAGGACGCCGCGTTCAGCGATCCGGTGGTCGGTGAGCATCGCATCGGCGGGCCGGTGATGATCGGCAACGACCGGATGGTGCTCGTACGCGCGCTCGACCATCACATGCCGGCTCCCAAGCCGCTCGCTCAGGTCCGCGACACGATCGTCGCTGCCCTTCGCAAGGAGCAGGCGGATGCCGCCGCCGTCGCTGCCGCGCAGGCCGCGGTCCACCAGCTCGAGTCCGGAACGGCCTTCGACTCCGTTGCCCAGCACCTCGGCGTCACCGGGGAGCCTCCGCACTTCGTCGGCCGGACGGATCCCTCGGTTCCGACGCAGATCCGCGGCGTCGTCTTTGAGAGTCCGAAGCCCTCGAAGGGCAAGCCGGTGTTCCAGGCGATCGCGCTCGATACGGGCGGTGCCGCGCTCCTCGCGGTGACGGATGTGAAGGAGGGCACGGCCCCCGTCGATCCGCAGCTGCAGACGAGCCTGCTTCAGCAGCAGGCGACGGCGTACGGAACCGAAGCGGCGAACGACTACGTGGAGCAGCTGCGCCTCACCGCGAAGGTGAAGAAGAATCTGCAGGTGTTCGAGCAGTAGCCGGTCTTGCAACTTGCCGGTCCGCCGGAGTCCGCTTCAGGTCGCGGGCACGCTATGGCAAGGGTCCGCCATGGCGAGCCAGCTCCGAGGAGAGCAAGGCCGTGAGGCGCCTCACCTCGTCCGGCTCGTCCGATGCCCGGTTGGTCGTCTCGCCCGGATCGCTTGCCAGATCGAATAGCTCATCGCGCAGGGGCGGGATCTGCGGATAGTTGAGCTTGCCGAGGTAGTGCACCAGCTTCCAGTGCCCGTCGATCACCGCGATCGACCCGTTCGTGAGCGCGGCACGGCGCGGGCTCTCTTCGAAGTTCATGGAGAATACCGGCTCCGAGGCGGCCAGTGGCATTGCACGGGCGGATGGCCCTGCGCCAGCGGTGTCCCCGGGTTCGAGCAGCGAGTGCCCCTCCCAGAGTGAAGGCGGCGCGATGCCTGCAAGCTGCGCGAGCGTCGGCGCGATGTCGATCTGCTCAACCGGCGCATCGATGCGCCGCCCTTCGGACTCGTGCGGAAGCTTGATGATCAGCGGCACATGGATGATCGGCTCGTAGAGGCCGGGGCCTCCGTGGCCGCCATAGTCGCGCCTGAAGCTCTCGCCGTGGTCGGCGGTCACCACGACCACGGTGTTGGGGCCGAGCTGCTTCAGCGCCTGTGTCAGGAACTCGCCGGCGTAGTGATCGACGTAGAGCACTGCCTCGTCGTAGCGTGCCTCGAGAACCCCGATGCGCTCAGGAGAGAGCGCGCTGAAGGCGTAAAACTCGACGGGATCGGTGCTGTCGGCATCGCGTGCGCTCGGGGAGGAGTCGAAGCATCCGAGCCACGGAGGAGGGGCTGCATACGGCGCATGGGGCGGAAACAGATGCACCCAGAGGAAGACCGGGCGGCTCTTATCGGCGCTCGCGAGCCAGGCGAGCGCCGGCCGGATCGCGTAGGTCGGATCGTAGTGGTGATTGCCACCCTCGACGAACAGGTCCGCCTGCAGACTGCCCCAGAGCTGGCGGACGAGCATGATCGGTGGAAGCTGCTCCGCCGCGCACTCGTAGGGAAGCACGGCCGCGAGCCGGTCCGGACAGGGAACCGAGATGGGCAGTGCGTCGCTGCGAGCGAAACCGAAGTACGGTCCGAGTCCGAGCCGCGAGGCGCCGGCAAAGGAATTGCTCGCGACATAGCCGGTCCGGTAGCCCGCCCGCGCCAGCACGGCCGGCAGCGAGACGCGGCGCGCGATCGCGATGGGCCACGAGAAGATCTCCAGCGCTCGATGAGTCCACGGCCGAGTACCGGTGAGGATGCTCGAGATGCCCGCCGTCGTGAAGTTGCCGTTCGCATAGGCTCGATCGAATACGGTCGCGCCGCGAGCAAAGGCGTCCAGGCTCGGAGTCGTCGGCCGCTTCGCCCCATAGAGCGACATGTGCTGCGCGGAGAGAGCATCGATCGTGAGCAGAACGATGTTGGGCTTCGCGGGCAAGGCTGGTGCATCGCCGAGCGGGGCCGTCACAGCGGATCCCCAGCGAGAGAACGGCAAGCTGATGAGGGCCAAGGCGCCGAGGACGGCGCAGACCGTGGCGGCTCTTTGCACACTCTGGAGAGACTTCCGGCCCCGATGGGTGAGCGCGAGGGGCAGGGCGAGGCCGATCGATGCCGCCGCGAGCCCGATTTTCAGGACCGATTTGATCCCCGCGGGTGGGTGCGGACTGAAGGTCCAGAACCAGATGACCGCATCGAGCAGAAGCGGGCCGACCGTCAAGAGTGCCGCCATCCAGACGAGCAGCAGGACGAGCAGGTGCCGCGACCGATGCAGTCCGCCGAGCTGCAGCAGCTTCAGAGCGAGGGCCGCGAGCAGGAACGGCACCAAGCACAGCGCAGCGAGGATCAACCAGGCCGTCGCGTAGGCCGGCAGCAGCTCGGCGGGCTTCAGGTAATAGAGATATTGTCCGACTCGTGCGAGAAAGCCGAGCGGCAGCGCGACACCGAGAGTCGTCAGGACGGGGAGCAGAGCGGTGCGCCACGCCGTATGCGCGACGGCGCGACCCCCGCCCCCGCCCGGTTTCACGGAAGGTCTTCGCCGTCCGTGCTGCTGCCTCGCTCGTGACGAAAGAAGCCGACGCACGCGCGCACCGCGCGAAGCCACAGCTGCTTGAGGATGCGTCTCAGCGCGGCAAGGGCGCCGGCGACGGCGATGAAGAGCGGAAACAGCAGCTGATAGAGCGGTCCCGCCGAGTTGGGATCGATGTAAGCATAGGCGGAACTCAGCGGCACGGCGGCGAGCGCTGCCGCGAGCAGAAGCATTCCGATCCCTGGATACGACCGCCTCGTCACTCGAGAGCGCTCGACTCGCATCGTTCCTCTCCTCGGTCCGGCGAAACAACAGGCGGCTCGCATGGCAGATCGAGCCCGGAAGGATCGGCGGACAGCATAGCTCAAGCAGCAAAACTCATGCCCAGGGCGGCGTTCGGAGGGCTGCGGCTCACTCATGACCGTGCACGGCCTTCCCGTGGAGCGCGAGCTGCTCGGCAATGAGTCCGCGCAGATATCTCACCTCATCGGGGTTCCCTGCGGCCTGATTCATACGCTCGTTCGGATCGGTGGAAAGGTCGTACAGCTCATCGTGCAATGCCGGCATTTGAGGATAGTGCAGCCGTCCCATGTAATGCACCAGCTTCCAGCGCCCGTCGATGACCGCCACCGAACCGGTGGTGAGCGCCTCGAAGCGGGGATTCTGCTCGAAATTCATGCTGAATGCCGGCGGATCCGGCTCGCGGCCGGCCGTACTCGGGGCCGCACTGGGAGCCGTGCATGCGCCAAGCAGGGAGTGTCCTTCCCACGAGGCCGGCGGCGTGAGGCCGGCAATCTCTGCCAAGGTCGGCGCAACGTCCACCTGCTCCGCGAGAACGTCGCTGCGCTTCCCGGTGGTCTCGCCCGGAAGCTTGATGATGAGCGGAATGTGGATGATCTCGTTGTACAGCGCAGGCCCGGTATGGGCGCCATAGCCGTGAGCGAAGCTCTCGCCATGGTCGGCGGTCACGATGACGACGGTGTCGTTCCCGAGCAGCTGCAAGGCTTGGCGCAGAAACTCCCCCACATAGTGATCGACGTAGGCGACCGACTCGTCGTACCGCGCCTCGAGCGTATACGCCCGCGCGCTCGGCACTTCGGACATCAAGTAGTTCCAGGCGGGCTCGGTGCTCGCGACGTTGCGCGCGTCCGGGGACGGATCGAATCGCCCAACCCACGGCGCGGGTGTCGCATAGGGAGAGTGCGGCGGAAACAGGTGCACCCACAGAAAGACAGGCTTGCTCTTGTCGACCCTGCGCAACCACGCGAGCGCCGGTTGGGTCGCCAGGCGCGGATCGTAGTGGCTACTGCCCGGGCCGCCGCGCACGCTGTCGGCGAAGCCCTCGGCGCGCGCGATCAGGGGCATTTCCGTCGCTGCACAGATGTATCGCAGGAACGAGGAGAGCTTGTCGGTGCAGAGGGTCAAATCCTTCGTGCGATCGGTGCGGGCAAACTGAAAATCGCGACCGAATCCTTGCGCCGCGGCTCCCGCGCGGGCGTTGGTCGAGACGTAGCCCATCTGGTAGCCGCTCGCCCGAAGCAAGGCGGGGAGGGAGTCGTGGCGCGTCACTTCGCGGGGCCAGACGGGAAGCTGCAGCGCGCGATGAGTCCACGGCCGTGTGCCTGTCAGGATCGAGGCGATGCCCGGGGTCGTGAAGTTGCCATTCGAGTAGGCTCGATCGAACACGGTCGCCGCGCGGGCAAAGGCGTCCAGGCTCGGCGTCGTCGGCCGGCTCGCACCGTAGAGCGACATGTGCTGCGCGGAGAGGGCATCGATCGTGAGCAGAATGATGTGGGGCCGCGAAGGTTTCGCCGCGCCGGGCGCGGGGTCCGGGGCAGGCAGCGGCGTGAGCGACGCCCAACCGAAGACGGGAAGACTCACTATCGAGAGAGCGCCGAGGGCCGTGCCGACGAAGGCGACGAGGCTCAGCCTGCGCGCGGCGAGCCGGCCGCGCGAAGTTATCGCGATCAGCACACCGAGCCCGATCGCCAGGAGCATCGATGTCGTGCCGATCGGGTTGCCGAGATCGAGCTTGAAGGTATTCAACCACAGCAGAGTGCCGTAGAGCAGCGTCTCGATGACGATGCCGACGGCGGTGCCTGCAAGCACCAGGCACCAGATTTTGCGCACGCGAAGCAGCGCCGCGCGTCGGCTGGCTTCGAGCCCTTTCAGAATCAGTCCGGCGGCGAGAAACACGGGCAGTGCAAACGCCGCGAGGATGAGCCAGATCGTCGCGTAGATCGGAATCAGCTCGATCGGACGGAACTCGTAGAGGTACTGATCGATCAGGCTCGGAAAAGCGAGCGGTAGAACGATGCCCAGAACCGCGATGCAGGGCAACGCCGCCGTGCGCCACGCGGCGTGAGGCCAAGGGGTCGAACGCGCGGGGCGCAGCTGGGACGCCGGATGCTCCGGCGGCGACGCCGAGCGCGTGGGTGTTGATGAATTATCGCTCATTCAATGCGAACCTCTGCGGAGCTTCGAAGTTCCGCGACCTTCGCGCCGCCTTCTCCGGCCGGGTACCGAAACCTTACTGCCGAATCCTCACGTGGGTAAAGGTCGTGCTTCCGGCGGCGCTGCCGAGCCGTCGAACCGCTGCCGCGCCGCGGCCATCGCCGTTTCGAGCTCGTGAACGTCGGGATCGTTGGGCAACGGTGCCCGCGAGCCGGGATGAATGGGGATACGCGCGAGCGCGAGGT
>JASHTA010000415.1 GCA_030040795.1 Gammaproteobacteria bacterium
GATACCCTCGAGCCTGACATGAAACCAAGGTACATCCACCCAATCCGCCCATCGCGGTGGGGGTTGGGCCTTTGGGCCTGCCTGCTCTCGGTGGCCTGGGTGCTCGCCGCCGCGCCGCGAGACCTTCTGGCGCAGGCACCACCGACAGCGCCGCCCCCACCGGCAGCTCCTCCGTCGCCGACAGCACCGCCGCCGCCGATGCCCACCTACACGCCGGAGTCTCCCGAGCAGCTGCAGCAGTTGGTCGCGCCGATCGCGCTCTATCCGGATTCGCTCGTCGCCGAGATCCTCGCGGCGGCCAGCTATCCCGAGCAGGTCGTCGAGGCTGACCGGTGGCTACAGTCGAATCCGGGATTGACGGGGCAGGCGCTGGGCCAGGCCGTGAACTCGCAGCCCTGGGACCAGAGCGTCAAGGCGCTCACCGCCTTCCCGTCCGTGCTCGCGAACATGGACCGAAATCTCTCGTGGACTTCCTCTCTCGGCGATGCCTACTACAACCAGCCTCAGGACGTGATGGCCGCCGTGCAGGTGATGCGCCAGCGCGCTCAGGCTGCCGGTACTCTGCAAAGCACGCCGCAGCAGGCCGTCACTACGCAGGGACCGGACATCGACATCGAGCCGGTAAGCCCCGATGTCGTCTACGTCCCGGCATACGACCCGTGGACCGTTTATGGAGCACCGATCGTCGCCTGGCCCGGGTGGTATCCGTATCCTGGAATTTGGTTCTCGGGTCCCTACCTCTCGTTCGGCGTGGGGATCCCGATCGGCTTCTTTGCGGGCTTCGCGTGGGGGTGGCATCACTGGGGATTCGATTGGCATCACCGTGCCGTGCTGTTCAATCACAGCCCGTACCTCTCGCGCAGCGTTACATTTTTCAACCGGCGCAATTTCTACGGGGGCGCCGGCGTACGGGGTTCACGCGGTGCGGGCCGAGCCGGACTCGGCGGGCGCCCGAATACCGGATTTAGCGCGCGGGGCGGCGCCCGCTTTGGGGCCACGGGCCGAGCCGGAATCACGGTGCGGCCGTTCGATGGAAACGTCCGGGCGGCACGGGGATACACGGCGCCCCGCGGCCAGGTCGGAAGAAGCTCGGGAGCCTTCAGCGGCTTTGGCCGTGGCGGAGAGACGAGGGGCTTCTCGGCGAGAGGACGTGCCAGCGTCGGCGATGGAGGATTTCGTGCCGGCGGCGCAGCCCCTCGTGCGGGAGGGGCTCCTAGAGGTGGGAGACGGTGAACCGTATGAGGAGATTCAAGCGAAGCGCCGGCCCCACGGGTCGAGCGCGTCTTCTCGAGCTGGCGATGCTGAGCGTGTTCCTCGCCGGAGGGCTTGGATTCTGCGCCCGCTCCCTTGCGCAGCAGCCGGGACAGAGGACCTTCGACTCACCGGCGGCCGCGGTGCAGGCGCTCTTCACCGCCGTGCGAAACAACGACCCGCAGGCGCTGCTCGCGATCCTCGGGCCGCAAGGCAAGCGGCTCGTCTCCTCGGGAGATGCGCGGGAGGACGCCGGCGATCGGGCCAATTTCATTCACAAGTACGGCGAGATGCACCGCCTCGTGAAGGAGCCCGATGGAACCCTGAGTCTTTACGTCGGAGCGGAGAACTGGCCGATGCCCATCCCGATCGCGCAGTCGGGGCATGCGTGGTATTTCGACACGGCGGCGGGCCGGCGAGAGATTCTCTACCGGCGCATCGGGCGCAATGAATTGTCGGCCATCCGAGTGCTCGAGGAGCTCGTGGCCGCGCAGAAAGAGTACGAGTCGGCGCACCATGTGTACGCGCGGCGCATCTACAGCAGCGAGGGCATGCATGACGGGCTCTACTGGAAGCCGGCACCTGGCGAGTCCGAGAGTCCCATCGGGCCGCTCGTCGCGGCGGCCGTCGCGCAAGGTTACGAGGGACCGCATAGCGGCACTCGCACGCCGTATCGCGGCTATTACTTTCACGTGCTGACCGGCCAGGGAGCGCACGCGCCCGGCGGCGCCAAGAGTTATCTCGTCGACGGCAAGATGACCGGAGGCTTCGCCTTCGTCGCGTCTCCCGCGGACTACCGCACCTCGGGCGTCATGACGTTGATCGTGGGCGCGGACGGGATCGTGTACCAGAAGGATCTCGGCCGAGGCACGGCGGCCCTTGCCCGTGCCATGCGCGAATACAATCCCGACGCGAGCTGGCACCCGAACAAGGACTAGCCGCTGGAAGCCGAGCAAGGACTGAGCGCCTGGCAGCCGAGCAAGGACCGGGCAGCCGGGGCCGACCGGCTAGCCGGCGAGCTCGATCTCCTCCGCGCGATGGCAAGCCACCAGGCTTGCGCCGACTTGGCGCAGAGACGGCTTCTCGCGCTCGCAGCGCGGTACGGCGAGTGGACAGCGGGTGCGGAACACGCACCCGGAAGGCGGCGCGAGCGGAGAGGGAATCTCACCGCCGAGCGGCGGCGTACGTCGCGCGCGGGCGCGCACCGGATCGGGGATCGGCACCGATTGCAGCAGCGCGGAGCTGTAGGGATGGCGCGCTGAGCCGAAGAGCGCATCGCGCGGGGCGATCTCCATGATCCGCCCGAGATAGAGCACCAGGATGCGATCGCAGGAGAAGCGCACGGCCGACAGATCGTGCGAGATGAACAGGATCGAGAGCTCGAGCTGCCGCTGCAGATCCTCGAGCAGCGTCGCAACCTGCGACCGGATCGAGACGTCGAGCGCCGACAGAGGCTCATCGCACACGAGCAGCTGCGGGTCGAGCATGAGCGCTCGCGCGATGCCGATGCGCTGCGCCTGTCCGCCGGAGAACTCGTGCGGATAGCGGTTGAGATGCGTGGGCAGCAGGCCCACCCGCTCCATCATCGAGAGCACCCGGTCGCGCCGCTCGGCGCGCGTGAGGTTGCGGCGGTGCTCCTGCAGGGGCTCCGCGATGATCTCTCCCACCGTCATGCTCGGATCGAGCGAGGCCAGAGGATCCTGGAAGATGATTTGCACGTGCTCGCGCACGGTGCGCAGGGCCTTGCTCTCGAGACCGAGGAGCTCTACCCCGCGGAACCAGACCTTGCCGCCGCTCGCCGGCACGAGCCGCAGCAGCGCCTGCGCAATGGTGGACTTGCCGCTGCCGGACTCGCCCACGATCCCAAGGGTCTCGCCGCGTCCGATCGTGAAGCTCACGTCGCTGACCGCCTGTAGCGAGCGGCCGGCCACCGCGAATCGAACGGACAGGTTCTCGACCCGAAGCACGGGATCGCTCATGGATCGCTCGCTCCGAGAGGGCCTTCATGGAAGCAGGCGCGAGCGTGACCGGGCGCGACCTCCGCGAGCGGCGGCTGCTCCCTGCGGCAACGCTCGAACGCATAAGAACAGCGTGGCGCGAACGCGCAACCCGGCGGAAGCGCCGCCGGATCGGGAGGGTTCCCTTTGATGCCGCCCAGGCGCGCAGGCGGCGATCCTTCCAGCTCGACGATGGACCGGCGGAGCCCTTCGGTGTAGGGATGTCGCGGGTGCGCGAACAGCCGCTCGACACTCGCCTGCTCGACGATACGCCCGGCGTACATCACGGCGACTCGGTCCGCGACCTCGGCGATCACACCAAGATCGTGCGTGACCAGAATGAGGGCGGCGCGCGTGCGCGCACGCAGCTCGCGCAGGAGCGTGAGAATCTGCGCCTGCACGGTCACATCGAGCGCGGTCGTCGGCTCGTCGGCGAGCACGATGTCCGGCTCGCAGATGAGTGTCATGGCGATGACGACCCGCTGGCGCATGCCGCCGGAGAGCTCGTGGGGGTGCTGGGAGAAGCGCTGCCGCGCCTCGGGCACTTGCACCGCATCGAGCAGCTCGAGCGCCCGGCGCCGTGCCGCTCGCCGCTCGAGTCCCTGATGGTGGCGAACGCCTTCGGTGAGCTGCGTGCCGACGGTGAGATACGGATTGAGCGCGGTCATCGGGTCCTGGAAGATCATCCCGATGCGCGCGCCGCGCAGCCGTGCGAGCGTGCGCTGCGAAGCGCCGATCAGCTCCTCTCCGCGGTAGCGCACACTGCCCGCGAGCCGTGCCTGCGGCCCGTTGAGGCCGAGGAGGCTCAGCAGCAGCTGCGTCTTGCCCGAGCCCGACTCGCCCACGATGCCGAGAAACTCGCCGGGGGCGAGGTCGAGACTCACGTCATCGACGACGCGCACGGCGCCCGAGGCTGCCGGGTAGCTGACGGTGAGGTCGCGGATGGCGAGCAGCGGCGCGTCGCTCATCTAACGCCGCTCTCGCGGATCGAGGGCGTCGCGCAGCCCGTCGCCGAGGTAGCTGAAGCAGCAGATGATCAGCGTGAGGAAGATGGAGGGGATCACGAGCAGGTAGGGGTGCGATTGCAGCTCGTTGGCGCCGTCGGAGACCAGCGTGCCGAGCGAGGCGAGCGGTGCATGGACGCCGAGCCCGAGGAAGCTCAGGAACGCCTCGAACAGAATCACCGCGGGGATGGTGAGCGTCGCGTAGATGAGAACCAGCCCGAGCAGGTTCGGCACGAGGTGCCGCAAGATCATTCTGAGCGGGGGCACACCGAGCGCGCGTGCCGCCGAGACGAACTCGCGGCTCTTCAGCGACAGCGTCTGCCCGCGAACGATTCGCGCGATGTCGAGCCAGGAGACCGCGCCGATGGCGACGAACACGAGCAGGAAGCTGCGCCCGAAGAGCACCGTCAGGACGATGACGAGCGGAATGAAAGGCACCGTATAGAGGATGTCCACGAATCGCATCATCAGGGAGTCGGTGATTCCTCCGGCGTAGCCGGCCGCCGCGCCCCACAGCACACCGATCACGACGCTCACGAGGCTCGCCGTGATGCCGATCAGAAGCGATACGCGGCATCCCCACATCACCCGCACCAGCAGGTCGCGGCCCAGATCGTCGGTCCCGAACAGGTGAGGCCACCCCGGGGATTGATAGAGCGCGTTCCAGTCGGGAGCCGCATAGCTGAAGGGAGAGAGCAGGGGGACGAGCGCGCAGAGCAGCCCGACAATGCCGAGCACGGCGAGCGCGATGAGCGCTGCCGGCTTGCGCTGCAGCCGCAGCCACGCATGGCGCCAGGGACTCTCACCCTCCGGCGTCGGGTCCGGCAAGCCTGCCGAGGTGGTGCCGCCGGCCGCCGGTTCGCGCATCGCGGTCTCGCCGGTCGCTGCGCTCATGAGTGGAGCCTCACTCGAGGATCCAGCCACGCGTAACACAGGTCGGCCAGAAAATTGCAGACGATGATGAGCGCGCCGTAGAGCACGGTGATGCCGACCACCAGGGTGTAATCGCGATTGATCGCTCCGGTGAGGAAGTAGCGCCCGATACCGGGCAGTCCGAACACGGACTCGATGATGATCGATCCCGTGAGCACACCGGCGAAGGCCGGTCCAATGAAGGAGACCACGGGAATGAGGATCGGCCGCAGCGCGTGTCGCAGAATCACCGTCGTGAGGGGCAGGCCCTTGGCGCGCGCCGTGCGGATGAAGGGGCTCGTCAGCACCTCGAGGGCGGCCCCTCGCACCATGCGCGCGACGTAGGCCATGTAAGGCAGGGAGAGCGCGATGACGGGCAGGATCAGGTAGCGGACCGAGCCGGAGCGCCAGTCGCCGCTCGGGAGCCAGTGCAGCGTCACGGCGAATACCAGGATCAGGAGCGGTCCGACGACAAAGACGGGCAGGGCGATGCCGAGCGATGCGAACAGCATCGGCACATAGTCCCACGTCGTATCTCGCCGCAGGGCGGCGACGATCCCGAAGAGGCTGCCGACGAGGAGCGCCGCGAGCAGCGCGCAGGTGCCGATCGTCGCATCGACGGGCAGGCCCTGGCGGATCAGCTCGTTGACGGAAGTGTCGCGGTACTGGTACGAGGGTCCGAGATCGCCGCGTGCGAGGCTCCCCATGTAACGCAGGTACTGCCGCCAGAGCGGCTCGTTCAGGTGATACTGGGCCTCGATGCTGCGCTGGATCTCCGGCGGGATACGCTTCGCCGAATCGAAAGGTCCCCCTGGCGTCGCATGGAGCAGGGCGAAGGCGAGCGTCGCAATGACGATGAGCGTCGGGATGGCCGTGAGCAGGCGCTGGGCGAGAAAGCGCAACATCGATTCAGTGTCCCGTGTGCTCGAGCACGTACATATAGCGTGAGAGGTTGCGATCTTGCAGGTTCAACTCCACGCCTTTGAGGTAGGGCTTGATGAGATGTGTCGTCGGGTAATAGAGGAACGGCACATACGGCGCGTCCTCATTGAGCAGCGCCTCGGCTCGCTCGAAGTAGCGGTAGCGCGACGCGACGTCCGGCTGCCGCGTCGCCTGCTCTAGCAACGCATCATAAGCCGGGTTCGAGTACTCGCCGTCGTTCTGATCGAAGCCCGTCTGATAGAGCTGCAGGAACGTGAACGGATCCGGATAGTCGCCGACCCACGCGTTCCAGAAGAGGCGCGTCTTGTGGAGCGCATTGTCCTGCTGCAGCACGCGGAACTCCTCGTTGTAGGGCTCCACGTCGGCGCCCAGGTTGACGCGCCACATCGCCGCGAGCGCATCGAAGAGGTCGCGCCGCGAAGGGTCCGTCGGATAGTCGAGCTCCACGTGCAGCGGATGCGCGGCCGAGTAGCCCGCCGCCGCGTAGAGCCGCCGCGCCTCGGCATGCCGGCGCTCGGCGCTCCACGAGGCCCACGCGGGCACCTGCACGGTGTAGCCCGGGAGTGGTGGCATGATCGAGTAGGCTGGAGCGGTGATCCCCTGGTAGAGCTTCTCGGCGAGGATTTTGCGGTCGACCGCCATCGTGAGGGCCAGCCGTAGATCGCGATTGCCGGCAAACGGCGGCTTCGCGACGTTGAAAGCGAGCAACATCGTCGCGAACTCGAGTCCCGTTTGCACCTGAGAGCCAATCTGCGACCGGAGCCACGCGTACTGCGATGTGGTGAACCGGTCGGTGTACTCAACATCGCCCGCGAGGAAGCGATTGACCTGGGCCTCGTTGTCGTCGAGCGGGAAGTACGTGACTCGGGTCAGGTGCACGCTCGCGGCGTTCCAGTAGTACGGATTCTTCGCGAGCGTGATGCGGTCGCCGATCACGAGGCTGCGCAGCACGAACGGTCCGTCGGAGACCAGGTGTCCGGGCTGGGTCCAGGCGTCGCCGTAGCGCTCGATCGTGGCGCGCGGGACCGGTTGCATGAATTGATCCGAGAGCAGAAAGAGCAGGTACGGCGTCGGCGCCACGAGCGAGATGCGCAGCGTATGCGGGTCGGGCGCGGCAACGCCCAGACTCTCGACCGGAGCCTTGCCCGTGGCGATGGCCATGGCGTTCACAATGGGCGCGAGCCCCTGCGAATACTCGGCCGCAGTTTTCGGATCGACCTCCCGGCGCCAGGAGTAGATGAAGTCCGCCGCCGTCACCGGATCGCCGTTGGACCAGCGCGCATTGGACCTCAGATGGAAGGTCCAGGTCTTGCCGTCCGGGCTCACCTCCCAGGAGCTTGCCACACCGGGCGCGATGTGAGCCGCCACATCGAGCGTGGTGAGCCCTTCGAACAGATCATCGATGATGTCCTGGCCGGCTTGGTCGATGGAGAGCGAGGGGTCGAGCGTGCGGGGCATCCCCTCGACGGCGCGATTGACCACCTGCTCTGCGGCGAGCCGATTGCTCACGCGGATGGGGGTCACCGAGACAGTCGGTATGCCGCCGCTGCAGCCCGCGAGTGCGGCCGCGCCGAGCAGCGCAATTCCTCGCATCGCGATGGTCAGGATTCGAGCTCGCATCGGGACTGTGGGAATTCGATGGTATCACGCTCTTCGTCGTACGACGGCGCGTGCGCACTCAGTGAGACGCAGCGCCCGTAGACCATCGGTCGCTGTACGAGTTCCTGCGCCGCCGCCGCCGCTTGAGTTCTCGAGCCTCGACCGGGGAGGACAGGGCCGCGACTGCGCTGCAGCCGGGCCGCGACGGAGGCGCGGCACCGGAACATTATGTGCTCTCTCCCTATCTAACCCAGCAGGCGAGCGATACACCTCGAGTTTGATCGCGGCGCTGCGTTGAAAGGAGAGACTCAATGATTCGCAGATATACGTTCCGTTCCCAACGGTGGATCGCGGGCATCGCCGGAGCCGCGATCGCGGCCGGCGTGGCGATGGCACCCGCCCGCGCTCACGATGCGGCCTCGGCATCCTCCTACCCCTCGGTTGGCTCGGCCGCCGCAGGCGATGCGAGCAGCATCTTCACGCTGAGCGATGCGAAGAGCACGGCGGTGCTGAGGTACGCGGTCTCTCATGAGCTCAGAATCTGCAACGACACGGGGCTTGCGCCGGGCGCTTCCCGTACTGCCGCGCAATCCCTCGATCCGCTACCTCCCTCGGAGTCGCCCCTCGACTGGCCGCTGTCGCTGAAGCGGCCTGCATCGACGGCAGTCACCCTGCAGGTCAGGCATTCCGGCACGACGGATGACGTGACGCCGGGTGCGTGCGACACGTTTCGCGCGAAGCGGGTTCTGATCGGCTCGGCCAGGCCGCTGACGCCCGGTAGCACGCTGCACGGCACCGTGCAGTCGGTGAGCCCCTACGCGAATGCGCCGGCGCCGGACTCCGCGGCCTACCGCGGTTAGAGTCCTTCGGCTGCGAGCCAGCGCTCGAAAGTCGAGCGGGCGCACTCCGCCAGGGTCGGCCCGAACGCCGCGGTATCGCGCCTGAGCTGCTGTAGGTCGGCCCCGGCGGTCGAGGCGATCTCGCACGCGTGGCCGATGAGCCAGGACTCGATATCCGCGGCGCGGGCTTCCGGATGGCACTGGAAGGCGAGCACGCAACCTCCCCACTCGTAGATCTGGTGCGAAACCTCCGCCGTGGAGGCGAGCAGCGTCGCACCGGAGGGCAGGTCGAAGGTATCGCCGTGCCAGTGCAGCATCGAAGTGCGCTTGCCGTCGAGCGGGCTGACGACCGAGCGCTCGCCTTCCGGAGTGAGGCACAGCGGCTTCCAGCCGAGCTCCTTGACCGGGCCGGGATACACTCGTGCCCCGAGCGCGTGCGCCAGCATCTGCGCGCCGAGACAGAAGCCGAGAATCGGCTTGGCGGCGGAGAGCCGACGCTCGAAGAGTCTCAGCTCCTCGGCGATCCACGGGTAGAGCCGGGCGTCGTACACGCCGACGGGGGCGCCCAGGCCAATGAGCAAGTCAGGGGCCACGGAATCGATCGCGCGCAGGTCGGTGCGCGCCACATCGACGTATCGGATGAGAAAGCCGCGATCGCTCAACACTTCTGCGAGCGTGCCGCAGTCCTCGAACTCGACGTGGCGGATCGCGAGGGCCAGCTTCTTCGGCATGCCGCCATTGTCAGCGGCGCGCTGGCGCCGCTCAAGGCCTGTCCGTGCCTCTCAAGCCTCGCCCATGCCTCTCAGGCCTCGCCCATGCCGCTCAAGGCTCGCCCACCGGCACGGCAGTCGCGCGGAAGGGCTTCGGCTTCGCAGCCGGATCTGCTGCGGGCCCGCGGCGCATCATGGAGGAGAGCTGTCCTTCGAGCAGATAAGCCGTCGTTCCGACCACCGTGACGGCGACCGGGCCGTCGGGGAAGCCTTGCTGGACCGTCGTGACGGTTCCCTGGTTGCCGTTCAGGATCACGCGCGACAGCCGTCCACCGCTCCCGCCCTCGGCGAGGAGCAGGCCGTTGCGGCCGAAGCGGCGTATGCCGTCGGGACGAGCGAGCGGATGGTCGAGCGTCACTTCGGTGACCGGCCCCGCGTTCCCGTCGGCCTCGATGGGAACGCTGAAGAGCTTGCTCGTGGCGAGGGTGCCGACGATCACGCGCCCGTCGAGTACGACGATGCCGTCGACGATGCCGCCGCGCGGCCCGAAGGCTCCATTGCCGACCCATTCGTCGAGCTGCGAGGCCCCCTTCTTCAGGCGGACCACCTCCATGTTGTTGGTATCCGTCGCATACGCCGTGCCGTCGGGTCCGATCGAGATGTCGTTGCAGAACGAGCCCGCAGCCGGAAACGCATAATGGCCTTTCGGCGCACCGGTCGTGAGGTCGAAGGAGTAGAGCATGGCATGCGGCGGCGGCGCTCCTTGCTGTGGACGTCCGAAGGAGTTGGAGCACGCCCACAGAGTGTCCGAGGCGTCGTCGGCGAGAACGCCGAAGATACTCTGCATGCCGTCCGTGCCAGGCTTGATCCATTGCACGGCGAGCGCCGAGCTGGGCGGCGCCCGATAGATCGCTCGCTGAGCGATGCTTCCGACGATCACCGTGCCGTCGGCCGCGGAAGTGAGGCTCTCGGGAAAGATCCGTTCGCCCTGGACGACGATGTGTGCAGGTGATGCGGCGTGCGCGGCCGGTAGCATCAGGGCGGCGGCGAGCGTCCACAGCGATGCGTAGGTCTTCATTCTAACCCCCCTGCTGGATTCGCCGCGTGGCGGCGAGCCGCCCCGGGCGTGAATAGGAAATGCGGTAGATGAGATTGGCGCCGTCGTCGCTCAACAGCAGCGATCCGTCGGGCAGCTCCGCCAAGTCGACGGGACGGCCCCAGGCATCGCCGTTGTCGGCGATGAATCCGACGAGGAAGTCGTCGTACTCGCCTGTCGGCGCGCCGTTCTTGATGCGCACGCGCACGATCTTGTGGCCCGTGCGCAGCGACCGGTTCCAGGAGCCGTGGAACACCGCGAATCCGTCGCCGGCGTAACGCTTCGGGAACGCGGACGAGCCCGTAGTCGCCGCGTAGAAGATGAGACTGAGCGAGGCGGAGTGCGCCTGGTAGGGCACATCGGGCACGGTTACCTTGCC
>JASHTA010000416.1 GCA_030040795.1 Gammaproteobacteria bacterium
CGGCTTCTCGCTCGGCGGCTGGATGGCCGCGGAGTTCGCGGTCGCGCACAGCCATCGAATCCGCAAGCTCGTGCTGGTTGCCCCGGCCGGGCTTCCCGATCCGCAGCATCCCGTCCCGCCGATGGGGTCGTGGTCGCTCGAGGAGATGTATTCCTATCTGGCGAGCGATGTGGCGATCCTGCGGCCGTACCTGCCCCCTCGGCCCGAGGATGCGCCGAGCCATGCCGCCGCCATCGCGCGCGAGCTGCAATCGGCGGGCAGACTCGTCGCGCGGGGCGCGTTCAATCCGAGGCTCGAGCGCTGGCTGCATCGCGTGACGATGCCGACGCTGCTCGTGTGGTCGGCGGCCGATCGGATCGCGCCGTTCGGCAGGTCGGCGAAATGGATGGAGCTGCTGCCGAACGCCAAGCTCGCGAGATTCGAGCAAGCCGGCCACCTGGTGCTCGACGAGCTCGAGGAAGCGCGCGAGTGCGTCGCGAGATTCCTCGCGTGAAGCTCTACTCCGCCCAGGACGGAAGCGAGCTGATGCGCATCGAGTCGATCGAGCGTGACGGGAGTCAGCTCCTCATCCGTGGCAAGGCCTTCGGCGCCATGCCGATTGCCGCGACGCTGCGGCCGGACGAGGCGCGCAAAGGACTGAAGCTCCTCAATGCGCGCCTCCTGCTGTTTCTCCTGACACTCCCGTTCCGCCGTCGGCGTGCGGCGTAAACGGCGAGCGGCCTAGCGCGCCGAGCCCTGACCCTTCACCTCCACCGCGCCGGGATTGCTCAGCACGAACAGCACGACTCGGCGGTTCCGGGCGCGCCCCTCGGCGGTCGCGTTGCTGGCGACCGGATCCGCCTTTCCATAGCCCCTCGCCGTGAGCTGGCTGGGGTCCACACCCTGCCCGATCAAGTACTGGCGAACGGCGTCCGCGCGCCGCTGAGAGAGCGCGAGGTTGTATCGGGCGGAGCCGACTCCATCGGTATAGCCCTGGATCTCGACCTTGAGCCCGGCGTGCTCCTTGAGGCCGCTCGCGGTGTCATCGAGTACGGGGCGCGATGCCTCCGTAAGGTCCGCCGAGTTGAAGGCAAACGTCACCCCCTCGAGGGTGACGGAGCCTCTCGTCGGAATGACGATGCGGTGACTCTCGGGGGCAGGCGCCGGAGCAGCTGCCGCGGGAGGCGGAGCCGGCTGCGGCGGAGGGGGCGGTGGCGGCGCAGGCGGCGGGGGCGGCGTGGGCTGCGTGGAACTGCCGCCGAAGGAGAACTGAAAGCCCAGCATCGCGATGTAGTCGATCAGATGCCGATCGCGCCCGGGCTCGTCCCATCGCGCCTCGATCTCGGGGCGCAATGCGAATGCGCTGGTCCCGTCGCCGCTCTTCCACAAATTGAGGAATGCACCGAGACCGCCCTCCGCGAGGAAATGGGTCTGAGCAGGGGTCGGCAAGAGCTGATCGTTGAAAGTGTTGCGCAACACTCCGGCGCCGACGCTCGCAAAGGGCGACACGAGACCGTCTCGATTGAGAACGCCGAGCAAATCGAGCGAGGCGGCATAGCTGTAGAAGTGTCCGGGCGCGTCGTGATCGGCGAGGCGCGTACCGTTAAAATTAAGCTCGAGGTTCAGGAACTGGTTGAGCTCACGCCCCGCGCTGATTCCAAACAGCCAGTCCCGATCCTCGAGACCTCTCTTGTAATCGGGCGAGATGCCGCCGACCTCCGGTGTCACGTACCACTGATCGTACTGATCAGCGGCCGCCAGGGCCGGCACGGCAAGCAGACAAAGCAACAGCGCTCTCTTCACCGATTCGACTCCTTGAGCGTAGAGCGTAGGCCAGCAAACGAAGTGCCGCGCACGAAACGCCCGCACGAAGCACCGCGCACGAGGTGCCGCTCGCCTACCCGACCGCGGGAGCAGCGCAGCAGATCGATGTTGTGTCCCTGCGACGCCAGGGATGTGCGGCGAGCTCCGCTTGAGAACGGGAACGACGAGGGAAAAGTTCCACTACGCCGCAAGAATGGCACGGCGGATTGCAAGAAGTGCCTGCACCGGCTGCTGCCCGAGCGCAATTTCAGCCGATGTCGAGCCCCTCGGTCGCAGGCGCGCAAACACGCGCGGCGCTACGCGGATTCGTCCCGCTCAACGAGGTGCAGAGAGATCTCATCAGATCGTTGTAAATTATTGACATCGCGTTATCCGAACCGCTACCCTCCCTTCGGCTTCCGCCAAGAAGAACGCTCGCTTGGAGCGAGTGCGGAAGCGACATCGAAATGGATCGCTGCATGGCTAGATACGTGGAGGGACTGGCGATGCCAAGCTCAGGTGATGCGCTTTCCCCGAAGACTGCCCCGGAGACACGGTCGCGCCGCGCGCGCTCCGCTCGGGTGCGCTCGCTCACGGCGGCCACTGCGACTCTCGCGCTGCTCGGCGCGACGGCTGCCCTGGCGCAGAACGCCGACCAGAACACGGCCGCGCAGAATCAGGCGGACCAGACCACCACTCCCGGAGCGGGCGGAAACGCGCTTCAGCAAGTCATCGTCACTGCGCAGTTCGTCAACGAGAATGCCCAGTCGACGCCGCTCGCCATCACGGCGATCAGCGGTTCATCGCTCGCCGAGCGTGGCCAAACGAGCCTCACGCAGATCAGCGAGGATGCGCCGAGCGTCAACCTCTTCGCGGACGAGGCGGCCTTTGGCCCGGCAATGGGAGCCTTCATCCGCGGCATCGGCCAGTTCGATCTCGACCCGGCGCTCGAGCCGGGCGTCGGTATCTACGTCGACAACGTGTACATGGGAACGATCACGGGGTCGCTCCTCGACATGCTCGACCTCGATCGGGTGGAGGTTCTGCGCGGACCGCAGGGCACGCTCGAAGGAATGAACTCCGAGGGCGGCGCGGTCAAGCTGTTCTCCAAGGCACCCGATTCGACGCCCGGCGTGACCTTCGATGCCCTGTACGGCAGCCGCAATCACGTCGAGCTGCGGGCGGACGCCAACTTCACGCTCGTTCAGGACCATCTGTACGTCCGCTTCTCGGGCGTCGGCAACCACCAGGATGGCTATGTCACGACGTATGACTTCGGATGCTCCAACCCGAGCTTTACCGCGACGGACACGGCCGGAGTGACCGGCACCTATTCCGTCGCCCCGGCATTCGTGCAGTTCGCGCACAGCTGCGAGACCGGGCAAGAGGGCGGAACGGGCTACACCGGCGGCCGGATGTTCTTGCGGTGGATCGTCAACGACAACATGACGAACGATGTGATCGGGGATATCACGAACGAGAACCAGGAGAACCCGGCGACGACTCTGTTGTACGCAGGGCCGGGACTGGCCAACATTCCGTCGGATCCCGTTATCGACAGCGCCGGCGCGGCCGCATCTCAAAACAGCGTCATTCAGACGACGAGCGGCGCGTACCTCCCCTACAACAGCAAGGCCGTGCCGGCGATGATCCCCGCGAACCCCTACGCAAGCTACGCGAGCTTCTGCATGCCGGCCGCCTCCAATCCCACTCTCGGCATCGACGAGCCGGCGTACTGCGGGCAGGACCGGCAGGAGCTCAACAGCTGGGGAGTGTCCGATACGTTCAACTGGAACGTCAGCCCGACATTCTCGGCAACGAATATCCTCTCCGATCGCGGCTATTTCAGCAGCTGGTTCGAGGATAACGACGCCTCTCCGTGGCCCCTCGGCCTCGGTGGCGACTCACTCGAGCACCATCAGTTCAGCGAGGAGCTCCGCTTCAACGGCAAGTGGAGCTCGGTGATGGACTACACCTTCGGAGGCTATTACTTCCGCGAGCTCTCGACCTACGCTTCCCACCAGGACCTCTGGTACGCGACGGCCGGCGGGGAGCCGGATTTCGGCTTTCCTCCGTTCCTCGGCCTTGTCGAGCCGGCAGGTCCCTTGCCCGTGGGCTACTACAACGGCGAGCTCGATTTCATCCAAGACGATCCGGTCCTCGCGCACGACCGCGCGGGTTACCTGCATACCGTCTGGCACCTTGCGCCGAAGCTCAATCTGACGCTCGGCGCCCGGTACACGAGCCAGGACAAGACCTACAATTACGTGCGGGTGAACCCCCAAGGGGGCACCGACGGCTCGGCCGCGCTCGTGGGCTCGCTCAACGGCCTCGTCGGCAATTACTACATGAACCGCTGGGATTATCGAGCGGACCTCGACTATCACTTCACCGACGATCTGATGGCCTACGGGCAGGTGTCGACGGGATTCAAGGGCGGCGGTGTCAATCCGCGGCCTTTCTTTGCGGCTCAAGCGCTCCCGTTCAGTGCCGAGACGCTGACCAATTACGAGATCGGCGTGAAGAGCCAGTGGCTCGACGACCACCTGCGGGCGAATCTCGACGGCTACTTCGCGCAGTACCGGAATATCCAGGAGACGCTGCTCAACTGCTCGGGTGTCGCGGGGATTCCCGCCGCATTCGGATACCCGTGCGCATTGCCGTTCAATGCGGGTAGCGCGCACGAGAAAGGCGTCGAGTTCGAGACCCAGGGACAGTGGGGCGGCTTCGAGTTCGACGGCACGCTGAGCTATCTGGATTTCCAGTACGTGAGCCTTCTCGGCTACGATCCTGCGACGGGCGTGAACCTGGTGAGCGGCATCACTCCGAGCATGGTCACGCCCGACACGTCAAAGTGGCAGAGCAACGTCGGCGTGCAGTACACGCTGCCCCTCGGGAGCGTGGGAGCCTTGACAGCGCGGATCGACGGCAGCACGCGCAGCGGCTTCTACAGCGGCGCGCTGAATACCTCGCTCGATCGCGTCGGCGGTTACACGTTCTACAATGCGCATCTGACCTACCAGCCGAACGAGGGCAACTGGCAGGCAACGGTGCAACTGCTCAACTTCACCGACAAGCTCTACTATCTCAACACCTTCGATCTCACGCAGGCGGACGGGGCGTCGGTCATCGGCACACCCGCTCCACCGCTCGAGGCGGACATCGAGATCAAGTACACGATGCACTGAGGCGCCTCGTTGCATCGAGGCGGCTCGGCGCCGAGTATGCCGGGCGCGCCGAGGCCCGGCTGCGCGCGCCGGCGCTGCGTGCCACGTGGGCGGCGCCGGGCGCGTGTCTCAGCCCGGTCCCAGCCGCTGCTCCAGGTACGCAACGACTCGATCGAGCGCGATACGCTCCTGACGCGCGGTATCGCGGTCCCGTACGGTCACGGTCTGATCCTGAGCCGTCTGTCCATCGATCGTGAAGCAGAAGGGGCAGCCCGCCTCGTCCATGCGCGCGTAGCGTTTGCCGATCGCCTGCTTCACGTCGTGCTCGATGAGGCCACGCCGCCAGAAGCGCCGGCGCACATCGGCGTAGAGCCTCTCGCTGATCTCCGGTAGCCCTTCCTTGTTGACGAGCGGGAAGATCGCAGCCTTGATCGGCGCGAGCCGCGGCGAGAGCAGCAGCAGCTCGGAGCTCGCGCGCGCCGGATCCTCGACGTAGGCCTCGCAGAGCACGGCGAGCACGCCTCGGTCGAGTCCCGCGGCCGGCTCGATGACATGGGGCAGGTACTTCTCTCCCCTGCGCGCTCCGTTCGGCAGGATCTCGCCGCGCTCCGCGTCGAAATATTCGAGCGATGTCCTGGAGTGCGCCTGGTGTTGCGCCAGATCGAAGTTGGAACGGTGGGCCACTCCCTCGAGCTCGCCGAACCCGGGTGCCGTGAACGGGAAGCGGTACTCCACATCGCTGGTTCCGGCGCCCTGCCGCGCGTAGTGCGCGAGCT
>JASHTA010000417.1 GCA_030040795.1 Gammaproteobacteria bacterium
GCACGTGGGTTCGAATCCCACCCTCTCCGCCACCCTCGCGCCTGAAGTCTGCGCCCCGTATTGCACCGCAGTAGCGGTGACCGGCGATGCATGACATGGACAAATTGAAAGCCCAGTCGCTCTCTCGCCGTATGACGGCGACCCTCCGGTATGCCTGCGCCCTCGCAGCCTCTGCAGCCGCCGTGGGGCTGGCGGCCTGCTCGCACGGTTCACACGGCCAGGCCGGATCGACCTGGGATCCCCAGGCCGCGGCCGCGTATCTCGACCACAGGGAGGGGTGGTGGAGGCAGTGGCCGGGCTCGGCTCGCGACCACGGGACCTTCTGCGTTTCGTGCCACACCGCCTTACCCTATGCGCTGGCGCGGAACCGCCTGGACACGATGGCCCACGGGGCGGCCGCGAGCCAAGAGGAGATCGCTCTGACGAGCGATGTCCTCAAGCGCGTGCGGCTGTGGAACGAGACGAAGCCCTACTACACGGACCGGAATTCCGGCCCGGACAAGTCGGCGCAGTCCCGCGGCACCGAGGCCGTCCTCGATGCGCTGATCCTCGCGAGTGACGATGCGCGTACGGGGCACCTGAGCGCCGATACGCGCGCCGCGTTCGACGACATGTGGGCCCTGCAGGAGACTACGGGACGGGCGGCGGGCGCCTGGGCCTGGCTCGACTTCGGCCTGCAGCCTTGGGAGATCAAGGACGCCCAGTACTACGGCGCCGCGATGGCAGCGCTTGCCGTAGGGATGGCGCCGGACGATTACCGCTCGACGCCGGCGATCCAGGCCTCCCTGCAACGGCTTCGCGGCTACCTCGACCGCGACTACTCGGCGCAGCCGTTGCATCAGCGGCTCGCGCTGCTGTGGGCCGCGACACGCCTGCCCGGCCTTCTCGATTCCGCGCGCCGCCAGTCGATCATCAACGATGCGTTGCGCGCGCAAAACTGGGACGGCGGATGGAGCCTCTACGCGCTCGCTCCGAGCTACCGGCGCGGCAGAAGCATCCTGCGCCTGTGGAGCGACGGTTACGCGACCGGCTTCGTCACGCTCGTTCTGCAGCGGGCCGGCGTGCCCCGCTCGAATCCGCAGCTGAAGCGCGGATTGTCCTGGCTTCTCACCCACCAGCGCCTGCCGCAAGGCCGGTGGGCGGCCTCCTCGATCAACGAATGGCACAACCCCGCGAACCCCGTCAGCGGTTTCATGAGCGATGCGGCGACGGCATACGCCGTGCTGTCGCTGACAGCGCCGGCAGAATCCCCATCCGCAGGGCCGGCGCCGTCTGCGCTACAGGCACGGCGATAGCCTTCAGGGGTCGATCAGTCGTCAGGGCTCGATCAACCTTCAGGGGTCGATCGGCCCTCGTGGGCTTAAAGGGTGGACTGATCCGAGGCGAGCAGCGCCTTCTTGTAGGCGCTCGCGAACGCCTCGACGAAGGTGTGCGGCAGCCGGTCGGCCGGCATCTCGGCGAGATTGCGGTAGAACTCGGCGAACAGGGACCAGTTCGACGCCTCGCCACCCGTCGCCTTTCCACGCCGTGCGGCCCGCTGGAAGCGCGCCTCGAGCTCGGCTGGATCGAACCGGCCGATGAACTCGACGAATGCCGCCCGAAACGCCTCCGACGTGGCCCGATCGTGAGCCTTGGTCCGCTCGATGGCTTCGCGGATCCACTGCACGGCATCGAGCCTGCGGCTGTCGTGCTGGGACAGCACCTCGATCAGCAGCTCCTCGACCGTCGAGCGAACGAGCGACGGCCGCGTATCCTCCGGATCGGCGGGAATCTCGATGTGAAAACGGCTGCGGATCTCATCGCGCTCGCGCTCGACGTCCTTCAATCCGACGAGCGCCTCGCGCAGCAGTCGGCCGACGAGGTGCAGCAGCCGGGGTTGCGCGTCGGCCGGCAGCCGGTCCAACTCGACCCCCGCGCCGCGGCAGAATGCCTCGAGTCCCGTTTGCACTTCGTGCGCAACCGGAGGAGCGGGCCCGCGCGCGTCGCGAGATTTCGCCGCGGCGCGCGCCAATCGCTCGATGCGCCGCGCGATCGCCTCGTCGTCGGTCCCCCCCGCGGCCACGGTGCTTGCGGCTGCGGGTGCCGCCGGCGCTACGGGCGCCGTGGGCACCGCGTCGGCTGTGGGGCGCGGCGCGATGGCCTGCCCGTAGGCGTTCACGGGACCCAGCCGGCGCCCCGAAGGACTCTCGGCCACGAGAAGCTCATTGAGGTTCAGGGAGGCTCCGATGTCCGTCTGCGCCGCGCGGCCGAGCCTTTGCAATCCGTCGATATGCGTGGGAACGGGATCGACGGCGGTCACGGTCGCGGACTCGGCCGTCTCGGAGCCGGAGCTGGAGGCGGAATCGGCTGCCGCGGCACGCATGGCCGGCTCGGACTCGACGGCCACCGCGAGCTGGTATTCGCCGAGCCGCAGCACATCGCCGTGCTGCAGGCGGTAGGGGCCGGATTCGCCGACCGGGCGCTCCTCGTCGTTCACGTAGAGACCGTTCGTGCTCGTATCCTCGAGCTCGTAATGCCCGTTCGTGAAGCGGATGCGGGCATGATGGGAGGAGACGTATCGCTGCGGATCGGGCAGCACCCAGTCATTGTCGGACGAGCGTCCGATCGTGCCGCCGGCCACGCCAAAGGTCATCGTGCCGCGCTCTCCAAGCGGCCGCCGATGCTCACTGATTACGCGCAGTCGCAGCGCCATGAATTCCCCGACAGCCGAAATGTCCCGCACCGCACGACTTTCCCCGGGTGCGAAGACATATAATCCCGCCGCAAATTAGCAACAGGCCCCGGGTAACCCATGGCAGCGAGTCACATTTTCAAGGTCCTCTTTGTGAACCAGGGCAAGGTTTACGAGGTTTACGCTCGCAAGGTGAGCCATGGGAATATGTTCGGTTTCATCGAGGTGGAGGAGCTCGTGTTCGGCGAGCGCTCGACCGTCGTCGTCGATCCGGCCGAGGAGCGCATCAAAGCGGAGTTCGCGGGCGTCAAGCGCAGCTACTTGCCGATGCATTCCGTTCTGCGCATCGATGAGGTGAGAAAGCAGGGCGTCAGCAAGATCATGACGTACGAAGGGGCGAACATCGCGCAATTTCCGGTCCCGATGTATTCGACTCCGCAGAGCGAGCCTCCCGGAGGCAAGAAATAGCGCAATGCTCTCGCTGCCCGGCGCCGCCGCTCTCTCCGCATTTCGGATCGCGAAACTCCTCACTCGGCTCGCCGCGCTCGACCCCGCGGTCCGCGGCCTCACCTCCCGCTTCGTTCACTTCATCGACACCTCCCGCGAGCTCACGAGCGAGGAGGCGGCGATTCTCGACCGATTGCTCACCTATGGCCCTCGGATGCAAGGGCTCGAGCCGGAGGCGGACGGCCAGCTGCTGCTCGTCGTGCCGCGCGCCGGCACCGTCTCGTCGTGGTCCAGCAAGGCGACCGACATCGCCCGGGTCTGCGGACTCGAGGCGGTGCGGCGCATCGAGCGCGGCATTGCCTATCGCGTCGGCGCGACTCGGCGATTCGAGCCGCCCGAGCTCCTGAGGCTCGCGGTCCCGCTCTTCGATCGCATGACGGAGAGGGTCGCGCTCGAGATGACCTCCGCGGCGACATTGTTCGAGCATGCGGCGCCCCGGCCGCTGCGGACCGTTTCTCTCGCCGGCGGCCGCGCCGCGCTGCACGCGGCCAACGAGGAGCTCGGGCTTGCGCTCTCGGATGACGAGATCGATTACCTGCTCGAGAGTTTCGGGCATCTGCGCCGCGATCCGACCGACGCCGAGCTGATGATGTTCGCGCAGGCGAACTCCGAGCACTGCCGGCACAAGATCTTCAATGCCCGCTGGATCATCGACGGCGAGGAGCGCGCGGCGTCGCTGTTCGAGATGATCCGTCATACGCATGCGAGCCATCCCGCCGGTGTGCTCTCGGCCTACCGAGACAATGCGGCGGTCATCGAGGGGCCGGTCGGCACTCGCTACTTTGCGGATCCGGTAAATGGCGCGTATCGCGGCGCACGCGAGCCGATCGACCTGCTGATCAAGGTCGAGACACACAACCATCCGACCGCCATCTCGCCGTTTCCCGGCGCGGCCACGGGGTCGGGCGGGGAGATTCGCGACGAGGGTGCGACCGGACGCGGCGGCAAGCCGAAAGCCGGCCTCGCGGGATTCACCGTCTCGCACCTCGAGATACCCGAGTTCAGACAACCGTGGGAGCAAACGCTCGGGCGTCCGGCCCGCATCGCCTCGGCGCTCGAGATCATGCTCGAGGGGCCGATCGGCGCGGCCGCCTTCAACAACGAGTTTGGGCGGCCGAA
>JASHTA010000418.1 GCA_030040795.1 Gammaproteobacteria bacterium
TAGACGTTCTGCCCCCGCGCGAGGCCGATCGCGCGCAGCATCGAGTCGAGGAGCTGGCCGGCCCGGCCGACGAACGGCTCTCCTCGCCGGTCCTCTTCGGCGCCGGGCGCCTCGCCGACCACCAGCCACTGGGCCCGGATGTCGCCCACGCCGAACACGGACTGAGTGCGCGACCGGTGCAGCGGGCATTTGGTGCATGCGGCGACCTCGGCGCGCAGAGCTGCCCAAGCCGCGGACGCGCTTGCGCCGTCGCTGGCGTCCGCCAGGCCGCTCGCCTGCGGCGGCGCATCTGCCAGTGGCGGCGCATCTGCCGGTGGTGGCGCATCTACCAGTGGCGGCGCTTCCGTGCTCCCGCCGTGACGGGGAAGCCAGGCGTCAATCCCCAGCGCGTCGAGGTACAGGGCCCGCTGCTGCGCGTCCACAGCTCAGCCCACGGCGGGAGGACCGCGAAGGGCGCGCCGCAAGCGCCGCCCGGCCCACAGCACGGGGGCGGAGAGCGCATAGACGGAGAATATCGAGAGCAGCATCGTCGGTGGATCGACGGCGACCAGCACGAAGAACAGGGGCACGATGAGCATGTAGGCGAACTTGATGCGCCGATCGAGATTCAACTGCTTGAAGCTCGGGTAGCTGAAGCGGCTCACCATCAGCGCCCCGGCCGCCGCCGTGATGCTGAACGCGGCAATGAGTCCCGTGAGCCCAGGCTCGCGCCATTCGCTCGAGAACCAGACGAAGGCGGCAACGATCGCCGCGCCGGAGGGGATCGGCAGGCCCTCGAAATAGCGCTTATCGGCCGTGGCGGAGCGGGAGTTGAAGCGGGCGAGGCGCAGCGCTCCCGCTGCGGCGAAAAAGAAGGCCGCAAGCCAGCCGAAGCGGCCCCACGCCCGGCCGTACTCGGCGATGCGCACGACGCCCCACTGGTACGACAGGATGGCCGGAGCGAGGCCGAACGCGACCAGATCCGCGAGGCTGTCATACTCCTTTCCGAACGCGGTCTCGGTGTGCGTCAAGCGGGCGATGCGCCCGTCGAGCATATCGAAGATGGCCGCGACGAACACGGCCATGCCCGCGGGCGCGAAGTGCTTGTCGATCGCGGCGACGACCGCGTAGAACCCCGAGAAGAGGCATCCCGTCGTGAGGAGATTGGGCAGCAGATAGATGCCCTTGGGACGCGGCTTCTCCGCAGGCTGGTCGGTGTCCATCTCTTCGGTCAACACGTTCTTTGGCTCAACACGGTCTTTGGCTCAACGCGGGCGTCGATCGGCGCTCGGGCATGCCCGCCTGAGGGTCGCATCATACTGTAAGAGCGGGTGGGGCCGATCCCGGCAGCCGATGCGGAGCTGCGGTCCGTTGCACGCGGCTTGCGGGCGTCCGCGGCGGACACGCGGATCGCGACAACAGTGACGCGGATCGCAGCAGCTCCCTCGAAATTGAAACACGATCGCGCGCGCGAGCCTGGCCGAGCGGCCTCGGCGGGCCGTATCGAGAGGCCATGTCCACATCTTCGCGCCGTACTCCGGGCTCCCTCGGGCTCGCGTTCGTCCTGATCGCAGGACTGCTGCCGTGGCGCAGCGCCCTCGCCGACCAGCAGCTCGATCCGGGCCTGAAGGATGTCGTCGCGCGCGCGATCGCCCAGGCGCAATGCTTCACCGATCGGTTCGACTCGGCGGTCTGGTACAGGCTGATGGAGCCTCGGCTGCGCCACAAGGTTCCAGATCAGAGCGAGCGCATCGCCATCCTGCAGGACGTCTACTGCGAGTCGCACCGCCCCGGGGAGACCCGCCTGCCACCGGGGCTCGTCATGGCCCTCATCGACGTGGAGAGCGGCTTCAACCGCTGGGCCGTCTCCTCGACCGGCGCGGTGGGGCTCATGCAAGTCATGCCCTTTTGGCCGGAGCGGCTCGGCATGCGCCGCTACGAGCTCACGCACGTCGGCCCCAACGTGCGGATGGGGTGCGCGATCCTGCGCTACTATCTCAAACAGGAGCACCACGATTACGCGAAGGCGCTCGCCCACTACAACGGCAGCGTGGGCCGGCGCAACTACTCGGACGCCGTGCTCGAGCGCTGGGGAGATCGGTGGACCGGCGCCGACGACCTCGGCCGCACGCAGGCGGCTCAACCGGTCAAGAAGCCCTCCGGCGGCTGATCCCGCCCGGTCACCGCATCGGACATCTCCACCGCGGTGACCTTGCTCGCCGAGGATCCGATCCACAGCCAGCCGACGAAGGCCTGCACGGCCAGCTCCTCGCCCCAGGCGAGCACTTCCACGCGGCCATCGGGAAGATTCTTCGCGTAACCCGAGATGCCGAGCTCGCGTGCGCGCGCTTGAGCCGCGCCGCGATAGTAGACGCCCTGCACCCGGCCGCTCACCCAGCAGATCTTGCCCGTCACGATCGATGGAGCTTAGCCTATCGAATGGCCGAGATTCTCGTCCTTTACTACTCGCGAAACGGCTCCACCGCGGAGCTCGCCCGCCAGGTCTGCAGAGGGGTCGAGAGCGTGGAGGGCGCCTCAGCGAAGCTGCGCACGGTACCGCCCGTAGCGGCCGAGAGCGAGGGTGCGGCGCGGCCGGTGCCGCCGACGGGCCCCCCTTACGCCACGTACGACGATTTGCGGTCGGCGGACGGCCTGATCCTTGGCAGCCCCACGCGCTTCGGAAACATGGCCGCTCCGCTCAAGTACTTCCTCGACGGCACGGCTGCCCTGTGGATCTCCGGAGCGCTCGCCGGCAAGCCCGCAGGAGTCTTTACCTCCACGCAATCGATGCACGGCGGGCAGGAGACGACGCTGCTTTCCATGATGCTGCCGCTTTTTCATCACGGCATGGTCATCGTGGGCATTCCCTACACGGAGCTCGCGCTCAACGACACGCGTGCGGGCGGCACGCCTTATGGAGCCTCACACGTCGCCGCGGCCGATCGAGCGCCGGCGCTTCTCACTTCGGAGGAGCAGTCCCTCGCGCAGTCACTCGGGCGGCGCGTCGCGCGGCTCGCCTTGCGTCTCGCCCCGGCGTGAAAGCACGGAGCGGATGAAAGGCACGGTAAGACGCCGCCGGGCGATGAGCGCCTCCTCATCGAGCGTGTCGAGCAGATCGTAGAGCGTGTGCATGTCGCGGGGAAACCGGCGTTGCAGCCACTGCGCGGTGTCGTCCGGAAGCTCGAGCCCGCGCACGCGCGCCCGCAGCTGCAGCGCGCGCGTGAGCTCGCTTTCCTCGAGGCCGCGCAGCTGAAAAACCGCGCTCGCGGCCCAGCGCGAGCCGAGATCCTTGAGAGCCCACTGCATGAGCGTCGGTGGAGCGCGCGCCGCGGCCACTATCCGGCCGTCCCGCTCGTCCATCTCGCAGTGCAGGCCGAAGAGCGCGCGCTCCCATTCCGCGTTCCCGGCGACCGCATCCAGATCATCCACGCACAGGCAGTCGAGCCCGCCCAGGCCCTCGAGCGCGCCGCTGCCGAGCGGGCCAAGCTCGCGCAAGGGCAGGTACCCCGCGCGCAGCCGCTCGCTCGCGAGCACGCAGGTCGCCTGCACCAAGTGCGTCTTGCCCGAGCCGGACGGTCCGCAGATCCAGACGGCGCCCGCGGCGGTCCCTTGCGCAATCGCCTTCAGATGCTCAACGGCCTGCGCGTCGCGGCCCGCGAGAAAGCTCGCGAACACCGCGCGATCCGGAACCCGGATACCCAGAGGCAGCTGGCGCATCGGCATCAGGACGATCGAGCGGGCACGGTGAGCGCACGGCGCGTGAAGGCGAGCGCGTAGTCCGCCCCCGAGATGACCGTCGTCGCGAGTGTGACTACCGCGAACACGGCAAGGGCCGTGGCGCTCGCGAAACCGAACGCCGCGTGCGCCGTGACGCACAGCAAGTATCCGAGCTGCACGGCGGTGTTGAGCTTGCTCAAGAGCGTGGGCCGGCCGTGCAGACGGCCGAACCCGACTCGAAACACGAGTGCCCCCAGAGCGATGAGCACGTCGCGGGCGACGGCGGCGGCGGTGAGCCAGCGCGGCACGAGGCCGAGCCACGTCGCGCTCACGAAGACGCACACGAGCAGCAGCTTGTCGGCCGCCGGATCGAGAAGCTTGCCGAGCTCGGATGTCCAGTTGAATCGCTTGGCGAGGTAACCGTCGAGCCCATCGGACACCGCCGCAAGCGCGAAGAACACCATGGCCGCCTCGTAGTTCGCGTCGCGCAGCGTCACGACGATCGGCCAGATCAGCACGATCCGCGCGAGGCATATGAGATTGGGCAGGTGTCGCAGCATCAGGGACGAAACTGGTAAGTGAGCGGCTGCTCGGCCGTTCCCACGCGCTGTAAGCGCTGCGAGCTCGCGAGCGCCCGCTCGATCGCCTGGGGCCCGCCGCGAATCAGCACGCTGAAGGTGACCGTTGGGCCGTCGGCCTGCTCGAGCCCGGAGCGGTGCACGCCGGGGAGGTCATCCAGCATGCGCTCCACCGCCGCGTAGTCCGAGAGCGTCGTGACACCGGTCACCTCCACCGTCGCGTTCTCCTCGACCAGCGGCAGCGAGCTGCCCTGCACTCTCGCGAGCGCATCCGCGGCCCCGTTGATACCGTCCTCGAGCGTTCC
>JASHTA010000419.1 GCA_030040795.1 Gammaproteobacteria bacterium
CGCACCGCCCCCCTCATAAGGTTCGCGCAGTGCAGCAAGAAGCGCGCCGACGGCTTCGGCCCCTTACGCGGCGGCCCGGGCCGGCTCGCGCGAAGTTGACGGAAACTCGACGGTGAAGCGCGCACCGCGCCCCTCGCTTCCCGGAGTCACGCGGGCCACCGCCCGGTGCAGCGCCGCGATCTCCTTGACGATCGCGAGCCCCAGGCCGCAGCCCTCCGCGCCGCTCTCCGCCAGCCGGTAGAAGCGCTCGAAGATCCGCTCACGCTCCACGGCGGGAATGCCGGGCCCATCGTCCTCGACGCTCAGCGTCGGCACGGGCGTGGCCTCGACGCTCAGCGTCACGCGGCTGCGAGGTCCGCAATAGCGCAGGGCATTGTCGATGAGGTTCGACATCAGCTCGCCGAGCAGGCCCGCGTGGCCGGCGACCATCACTGGAGAGTCGGGGGCGAGGAAGCCGAAGTCGATGTGGCGCTCCAGGGCACGCGGGATCCATTCCTCCCCCACGCCGCGCGCGAGGCCGACGAGATCCAGAGTCGTCAAGACGCGCTCCGCCGCGGCGTCCGGCTCGGCTCGCGCGAGCGCGAGCAGCTGCTGAGAGAGGCGGGCGGCACGAGCCACGGCGGCGTGCAAGCCGCGCAGCGCTTGACGCTCGGAGTCGGGGTCCGCGGCACGCTCCGCCCGCTCGGCGTACAGGAGAACGGCCGCGAGGGGCGTACGCAGCTGGTGAGCGGCGTCCGCGACGAACCGCTGCTGCGCCAGCATCGCCCGCTCCAGACGCGCGAGCAGATCGTTGATCTTCGAGACGAGGACTCGGGCTTCCTTCGGCAGACCGAGCTCCGAGACGGGCGTCATGTTGTCGTGGCCGCGCGCCTCGATGGCCGAGGCGAGCGCGGTGAGCGGCTTGAGCCCATGGCCCACGGCGAGCCACGCGAAGACGAGCGCGGTGATCAGCAGCGCGAGCTGGGGGGCCGCCATTGCGAGCAGGATCTCGGTCATGAGCGTCGAGCGCTTGATCAGCGTCTCGCCGACTTCGACCGTCGCAAGGTCGTGCGCCTGGGGCTCGGGCAGCGTCGTGGCGACCAGCCGCATGGGGTGGCCGTTCACTGTCGCGGTCTGCAGTTGAACGCTGGCGTCGGCCGGGCCGCGCATGAGCGGAAGGGCCGCATCGCCCGCGATCAAGCCGCGCCGCACCGTATCGACGCGGAAGTCGGTCTTGTCCACCGCATCGAACTGAAAGATCTGCAAAGCGACTTCCGGCAACTGGATGCGAACCTCGCCGTCCTCGATGCGCAGTGCCTGAGCGAGCGAGCGCGTGGAGTCGATGAGCCAGCGGTCATAGACGAGATTGGCGAAGTGGGCCGCGATCCGGTAGCACGCGATGGCATCGAGCAGCAGCAGCGCAAGCGCCGCGGCGATGACGCGCAGGGTGAGACCGGAGCGCAGGCTCGACTCAGCCATCGGGGTCGTGCTCCGGAAGGGTCTCGAGGAGGTAGCCGAAGCCGCGCACGGTCCGGACGTTGAGGTCGTAAGGCTCGAGGCGGCGGCGCAGGCGATGCACGGCGACTTCGATGGCGGTGTCCGACAGCGTCTCGCCGGCCCGTGCGAGCCGTGTGGCAATGTGGTCCTTGTTGACGACTCGGCCCGCGCGCAGGGCGAGCAGCTCGAGCAGGGCATACTCACGGGCCGTGAGATCCACCTCGACGCCGGAGAGGCGCACGCGCGGCTCGCCCATCGTGAGCTCGAGCGGGCCCAGGCGAATGGCCTTGGAGCGGTCGGCACGGCTGCGCCGAATGAGCGCGCGGGCGCGGGCCTCGAGCTCCTGCATCTCGAAGGGCTTCACCAGGTAATCGTCCGCTCCGGCGTCGAGGCCGATCACCCTGTCGTCCACCGCATCCCGGGCCGTGATGATGAGGATCGGCAGCCCTCGGCGCTCGCGGCGCAGCGCGCGGATGAGCGTCAGGCCGTCCATGTCCGGCAGCGTCAGATCGACGATCGCCAGGTCGTACTCGCGGGCGAGGAGCGAGGCCAGCCCCTCGCGCCCGCCGCGCAGTCCCTCGACGCTGTAGCCCCTCTGCGTGAGGAGCGTGTGCAACGCCGAGCGCAGCTCGGCATCGTCCTCGATGATGAGCAGGTTCATTGCAGCTTCGCCGTGCGGCCGCGGCGATTCTCGCACAGGTCGTGCAGGCGCCGCGAAATCTTAGACGGCGGTCCGAATCAGAGCGGCCGGTTCGGCAAAGGTGGGGCCGTGTTGCCCGCGATTGTCAGCTGCCTGAGGAGGTTCGCCGTGTCGCGATGTACGTTGGGGCTTCCACGTGCACGCCGTCCGGCCCGGCCCAGGGCCGCATCGATGGGCGTCATGCCGTGCATATCCCTGGCATTGAGGTCGGCGTGGTGTAAGACGAGATATCTCACCACGTCGTTCCAGCCCCAGGAGGCCGCGCCAAAGAGTGCCGTCTCGCCCTTGCCATCGGCCTGGTTCACACTCGCACCGGCCGCGACGAGCAGTGCGGCCGACTGGACCGCTTCCTGTTGAGTCTTGTACTTGCCACGCGTGTCGGCGTCGGTCGAGTCGAGGCCCGCAGCGGCCATGAGCGGCGCGTCGCCGTCTCGGTTCGGCAGGTTGACGTTGGCGCCATGCGCAAGCAGGAGCCGGATGGCGGCCGCGTCGTCTGCCTTGGCGGCCCGCAGCAGCGGCGTTGCGCCGGTGGTCAGCATCGAGTCGCGGCCGCGATCTGCGATGGCTCGATAGGGAGGAAGAAGCTTGAGCTGCGCGTTGGGGTTCGCGCCCTTGTCGAGCAGCAGTTCGATCAGCTTCAAGCTCGAGGTGTCGTCGAGGGAGAGGTGGTCCGGGCGACCTCCATAAGGCAGCGTATCGACGTCCACCGCGGCATAAAGCGGCGTGCGGCCCCACCAGTCCCACCGGTTGGGATTCGCCCCCTTTTCGAGCAAGTAGGCCGCCAAGTCGAAGTGAAAGTTCTCCGTCGCGATGAGGAGCGGTGTCTCCCCGTCCGGATCGGTCATGTCGATGTCCGCGCCGCCCTCGATCAGTGCCTTCGCGCACGCGGTGCAACCCTCCCGCGCGGCAAAAATGAGCGGGGTGAGCCCTCCCATCGGTCGTCCCTGGACGCGCGGCTCGGAGGTGATCTGCCGCTGGTCGGTGTCGAAGGACGAGCGCACGTTCGGATTGGCGTGATAGTGGAGCAGGAGGCTCACCATCTGAGGCTCGCTACGCGCGGAGGCCCAGTCGAGCGCCGTCTGGCCGAGCCAGTTCTCGCGCGCGTTCACGTTGGCGCCGTGACGGATGAGGTACCTCGCCGCCTCGACGTTGTCCGTCCGCGCGAGGATCATGAGTGCGGTCTGACCGTCCGCATTCGGCGATTCGACGTCCGCGCCCGCTCTCATGAGCTTCTCGATGACCGCGGTGTCGCCGAAGGTCGCGGCCTCGGACATCGGTGTCGCGCCGTAATCGTTGATCGCGCGCACGTTGGCGTGGGCTTTGATGAGGCGATCGATCAGCGGCATCTCATCGTAGTGAATCGCCCACATCAGCGTCGTGGTCCCGTCGGGCGCCGCGGCGTTCACATTCGCGCCTGTTTCGATCAGGCTGAGCCCACGCGCCAGCTGCTGCTCCTTGGCCGCCTCGACCAGTGGCGGCACGGCGCCGTCGTGGACGACCACGATCGGTCCGCTGGGCGGCTCGCCCTCGCTTTGGGCGGCTTGCGGGGAGCTCGCCGAAACCGGATCGGCGTACAAGTTCGACGCGCCACGCTGAGCGAAGGCCGTTCCGGCCCCGCAGAGGCCGAGCGCAGCGACGGCTCCGGCAACCCACCAGACCGTCCCGCCGCGCGCCGCCCACGCCAAATCGAGGCCGTGCCGCCCTGCCATGAATCAGATCTCCTTGGCTCCTCGCTCGGTGCGTCCGGATCTCAGTGAAGATTGGCGGCCTGGGTGGTGGACAAATTCGTGCGGGCGGCCGGCCCTGCGCCCGGCGCGTGCTGCTCCTCGAACTGCGGACTCTCGACGATGCCGAGAACGATCGAGGCGAACCGGTCGTCGTCGCGCCCGGCGTTGCGCACGATCGTTCGCACGGTCGGCATGTCGCGGTAGTCGAGCGTGCGGCCGAGCGCGAACGTCATCAGCTTCTCCGTGATCGTCTGCACGAACAGC
>JASHTA010000420.1 GCA_030040795.1 Gammaproteobacteria bacterium
AGAATGTGGGCGACGATGCGCTCCGGATCCTCCGTGCGAGGGTTGTCGTCCGTGACGATCACCTCATCCGCGAGCTCGCGCGCCGTGCGGCCCATCATCGGCCGCTTGCCGGGATCCCGATCGCCGCCGCAGCCGAAGACGACGCGGAGCGTCCCCGTGCAGTGAGCTCGAGCGGCTTGCAGCGCCTTGGCGAGCGCATCGGGCGTGTGGGCATAGTCCACGATCGCGAGAGCACCGCCGTGCGGGGCTCGCACGATCTCCATGCGTCCCGGTGGAGCCGTGCACTGACCGAGCGCGGCCACGACGCGATCGAGCGGCACATCTTGGGAGAGCAGGACACCGGCGACCGTCACGACATTCTCGACGTTGAAGTCCCCGAGCAGCGACACCGTGAGCGGTGCCCGTCCCCAGCTCGAGTCGATCTGCAAACCCGAGCCGGCGGAGGTGTGCCGCACGTCTCGGGCGCAGACGAACTCGGCGCCGGGAATGGCGCGCCGAGCCTCATCGCCGGCAAGCCTGCGGGTGGTGAGGATGAGGCGACCCGTCGCGCCCTGGAATCGCCGGGCAAGCTCGAGCCCAAACGCATCGTCGATGTTGATGATGCGCGCGGCGAGCTCCTGCTCGAAGAGGCGCGCCTTGGCCGCGCCGTAGGCCTCCATGGAGCCGTGGAAGTCGAGGTGATCGCGCGTGAGGTTCGTGAAGGCGGCCGCGCGGAAGCGCACGCCGTTCACGCGCCCCTGCACGAGCGCGTGCGAGGACACCTCCATGCTGACGCACTCCGCCCCCAGCGCCCGCAGCGCGGCGAGCTGACGGTGCACGGTGACGGCATCGGCAGTGGTGAGGCCGAAGGGCTCGATCGCACCCGGCAGGCCGGAGCCGAGCGTACCGATGTAGC
This sequence comes from Gammaproteobacteria bacterium, assembly GCA_030040795.1. Lineage (GTDB taxonomy): Bacteria > Pseudomonadota > Gammaproteobacteria > Steroidobacterales > Steroidobacteraceae > JASHUC01. The sequence continues at coordinate 896 of JASHTA010000420.1, forward strand.
CGGCGGGGCGACCCATCAAGGTGAGCGCCTGCGCGAGCAGATAGGCCGAGGTCGTCTTGCCGTTGGTGCCGGTGACACCGGCGACGGTCAGGAACTGGGAGGGCGTGCCGAAGAAGCGGTCGGCAATCGTTCCAGCGTGCTGCGCGAGTCGCGGCACCTCGGCGAGAAAGACGGTGCCGTTCCCGGAGGCCGCGGCTTCGGCGCCACGCACGGTGGCAGCACGCACGGTGGCGGCACGCACAGCAGCGGCCGCGGCGGGCAGCGCCTCGGCGGCAGCCTCCGGCTCATAAAGAATCGCGCGGGCGCCGGCTGCGACGGCCTGCGCGGCAAACGCGAGCCCGTGCCGCGTCGTGCCCCGGCAGGCGAGAAACAGGGCGCCCGGCCGCACTGCGCGGCTGTCGAGCGTGACATCCGTCACGAGAATGTCCGCGGGCGGATCGAGCACGCCGGCCGTGAGCGCGGCGAGCGGCAGGCTGCGCGCGGCGGCCGGCGATGGCGTTCGGGGCGTCATGGGCGCACTCGGCTCGTCATCGGTGCCTCTCGGGCCATCATCGCCGCGCCAGTGTGCCGGTCGCCCGGTCCAGCCTTGCCGAGGAAGGCTGCTCGTCGGCGGGCACGGCGATCTGCTCGTCCGGGGGAATTCCGATAAGGCGCAAGGCGCTGCCCACAACGGCGGAGAACACTGGAGCGGCGACGTCGCCTCCATAGTACTGACCCGCTTCCGGCTCATCGATCACGACGGCTGCCGCGAGCCGCGGATGAGAGGCCGGCGCGACACCCGCAAAGACGGACATGTAGAGACTCGTCGAATAGCCGCCTGCGGTCGCCAACCGGGCGGTGCCCGTCTTGCCCGCGACCTCGTAGCCCGGAATCGCCGCCTTCTTACCGGTCGCCCCCTCAGCTACGACGACGGACTCGAGCATGCCGATCAGTTCCCGGCAGACGCGTCCACTCAGAACACGCTCGCCCGCCGGAGGGCTGTCCACGCGCAGCAAAGTGATTGGCCGCAGCACACCGAATGACCCGAGCGTCGCGTAGGCGTGCGCGAGCTGCAGCGGCGTGACCGAGATACCGTAGCCGTGCGACATCGTCGCGATCCCGATCGGCCGCCAGTGCTCATAGTTGCTGAGCAGGCCCGCGGACTCGCCGGGGTACCCACTCGCCGTCACGCGCCCGAAGCCGACATCGGTGAGCGTCGTCCAAATCAGCTCGGGACTCAGCGACAAGGCGATACGCGCCATGCCGACGTTCGAGCTCTTGGCGAGAATGGTCGCGATGTCTACTCGGCCGAGGTCGTGCTCGTCGGGAAAGATCTTGGCGCCGACTTTGATGTAGCCGGGCGAGGTATCGATGATGCTCCGATCGCTGTACTGCCCCGAGGTCAGCCCCGCTGCAACGAAGAACGGCTTGATCGAGGAGCCGGGCTCGAAGATGTCGGTCGCGGCCCGGTTGCGGTAGAGATCCGGCTGCCTCCGGTCCCGGTCGTTCGGATTGAACGCCGGCTGATCCACCATCGCGAGAACCTCGCCCGTTTGAACATCGAGCACCACGATCGAGCCCGATCGGGCGCGCTGCTCCTGCACGGCGCGCTTGAGCTCCCGGTAAGCGAGATACTGCAGGCGCAGGTCGATCGAGAGCACGAGGTCGCGTCCGGGACGCGCCGGGCGGATGCTCTCTACGTCCTGCACCACGCGCCCGTAGCCATCTTGGATCACGCGCTTCTCGCCGTCCTCGCCGGCGAGCCAGTGATCGAAGGCGAGCTCGATCCCCTCCTGGCCCGCGTCGTCCACATCCGTGAATCCGAGCAGCTGACCGGCGACCTCGCCGGCGGGGTAGTAGCGCTCGTACTCCCGGGCGAGGTACACGCCCGGAATGCCGAGATCCTTGATCTTCTGCGCCTCCGCGGGCGGAAGATGCCGCACGACGTAGAGGAACTCCCGGTCGAGATTGCTCGTCACGCGCCGCTCGAGGGCCTGCGCATCGAGGTGCAGCGCCGCCGCAAGCCGGGGGATCTGATCGGTGACCGCCGCGATCTGCTTCGGGTTCACCCAGACGGAGTCGACCGGAGTGCTCACCGCGAGCGGCTCTCCGTAGCGGTCCGTGATCATGCCGCGGTGCGCGGAGATGCTGACCACCCTCGTGAAGCGTGCATCGCCCTGGCCCGAGAGGAAGCTGTGGTTGACGAGCTGGAGATTCACGGCGCGCCAGATGAGGCCCACGGCGGCGCACGCGAGCAATCCGAACGCGAAGTACGCTCTCCACCGAAAGGAGCGCGGCACATTGGCGCGTTCCGGGCGGCGGCTCATGGCGTGACGAGCCTGATGTCCTGCGGCGCCGGTGTCGCCATGTGCAGCTTGGCGCGCGCCACATTCTCGACGAACGCATGGGTGGACCAGGCGCTCTGCTCGAGCTGCAGCTGTCCCCACTCGATGTCGAGATTGTCCCGATGGGCATCGAGCGCCTCGAGCGTGACGAAAAGCACGCGCGCGCGATGCTTGCAGTAGATCGCGGATGCGGCCGAGCCGAGTACCGCGAGCCACAGCAGCGGCACGACAAAGAGCAGGGTGCGCGGGCTGCTGAACTTCATGCGGGCCGCTCTCCCTCCGTGAGCTTCTCTCCCTCCGCGAGCCTCTCCCCCTTCGCAAGTTTCTCCCCGTCCGCAAGCTTCTCCGCGGCGCGCAGCAGGGCGCTGCGGGAGCGTGGGTTGCGGGCGGACTCGGCTGCCGCCGGCCGTGTCTTGCGCCCGATGAGCTTCAGGCGCGGCTGCGCCTGCGCCGGAATGACGGGGAGATCGGCGAGCGCCGGATCGACGCTCGAGGCGCGCTGGAGGAATCGCTTGACGACGCGGTCCTCGACCGAATGAAAGCTGATGACAACGAGACGGCCGCCGGGAGACAGTACGTCGACGGCGCCCGCGAGGCCGCGCTCGAGCTGGCCGAGCTCGTCGTTCACGTGCATGCGCAGAGCCTGAAAGGTGCGCGTGGCCGGATGCTTGCCCGGCTCGCGCGTCGGTACGGCCCGAGCGACGAGCGCCGCGAGCTCGCCGGTACGCTCGATGGGCCGCTTGCCGCGGGCCTCGACGATCGCGCGCGCCACGCGGCGCGCGAAGCGCTCTTCTCCATAAGCTGCGATCACTTCGCGTATCTCGTCGACGCCCGCCCGAGCGAGCCAGGCTGAGACGGGCTCCCCGTGTGTCGGATCCATGCGCATGTCGACCGGGCCGTCAGAGCGGAAGCTGAAGCCGCGGCTCGCGTCGTCGAGCTGCGGCGACGATACGCCAAGATCAAAGAGCACGCCGCGGCACGGACGCCCGCGCGCGTGCGCCGGCACGAGATGACCGAGATCTGAAAACGCCGCTTGCACGAGCGTGAGCCGCCGCTCGCGGGCGAACCGGCGGTGGCCGGCCTCGATGGCTTGCGGATCGCGATCGATCGCGAGCACGCGACCTTCTCCACCCAGGGCCTCGAGAATCCGTGTCGTGTGGCCACCGCGGCCGTACGTCGCATCGACATAGTAACCATCCGCCTCGATGGCCAGTAGCGCCAGCGTCTCATCGACAAGCACCGGCGCATGCTCGCGCTCATCCACGAATCGAAGCGGTTCGAGACCGCCCCCCTTACAGCGACACCGAGTCGAGCAGCGACGGCTGACCGGCCGCGGCCGCGTCTTGCTTCAAATAGAGGTCACGCTGCTCGTTCCAGCGCGTCTCGTCCCAGAGCTCGAAGCGGCTGCCTTGACCGATCAACATCGCGAGCCGCTGAAGCCCCGCGATCTCGCGCAGCTCCGGCGGCACCAGAAATCGTCCGTGCCCATCGAGCTCCAGGTCGGTGGCATAGCCCACCACGACCCGTTGCAGCCAGCTTGCCTGCGGGTGCATGCTCGGAAGCGCCAGGAGCTTCTGCTCGGTCAGCTCCCAGTCGGGCGAGGGATAGATGAGGAGGCAGGGGTCGCGATGCACCGTGATGACCAGTCGGTTCTGGGCACGCTCCTGGATGGACTCGCGGTACCGGGTGGGCATGACCATCCGGCCTTTGTCGTCCAGCGTGACCTTTGTTGCACCGCGGAACACGTGACTGGAGCGACTTAGCCCACTCCCCCCCACTTTTTCCCACCTGGCACCACTATAGGAATCGGTGGCACGCGCTGTCAATGAGATGAAGTGAGAAATTAGTCGCAGTCACAACGACTTATGGTCAGTCCTGACCCTCTTGAACAGTATCCGGCCCCAACTCCTATTACTAATCAGAAGCTTGCCACCGTAATCTCATACAGTGCCTGACGGTGACGCGAGCTGGCCAGGCAGTGTGGCGCTTCACTCCCTGTTTCTTGCCTCTTCGCACGCCGTTTCTTGCCTCTTAGCACACTGTTTCTTGCCTCTTCGCACGGGGGTCGCGCGCTCCGCGCGACCCCGAGGACAGTTGGGCGCAGCCCATGAGAAGGGAGTCGGCCTGTAAGCCGGGTTCTGTCGAGGGCAATCATTCCTCTGGGACCCGCGTCGCCGCGAGCCTCGAGCGGCCTACCCGGAAGCGCGGGCGAGACACCGCTGCGCCCGTCAGGGCGCTGCTTCCCTATTTGGCCTTGCTCCAGGTGGGGTTTGCCGTGCCGTCGAGTGTTGCCACCGACGCGGTGCGCTCTTACCGCACCGTTTCACCCTTGCCGTTCCGTGCCCGAAGGCACGGACTTGGGCGGTTTGCTTTCTGTTGCACTTTCCGTGGGCTTGCGCCCCCCAGGCGTTACCTGGCACCTCGTCCGCCGGAGCCCGGACTTTCCTCCATCCCCGCCCAGGTGACTGGTGAGAACAGCGATTGCCCGGCCGACTCCCACGCGCACGATATCGGCAGGCGCGCGCGGACTCAACTGTGCTCTTCCGCCCTGCTCGCCCGCCATCGCTCTGTGGCACGCGCGTCACGGCAGCCGCGCCGCAGAGCAGCCGCATCGCTGAACGTTAGAGCCGCTTCGCTGCTTCGAGCGCGAGCGCGTAAGCCTCGCTGCGCTTCGCGCCCGTCAACTGCGCAGCGAGCGCCGCCGCCTTTCCTGGCGGCAGCTCCTTCGCCAGAAGCGCGACGGTACGACGCAGGTCGCGCTCGTCCGCGCGTCGCGCCTGCGGTTGCGCTCCCTCGACCACCAGCGTGATCTCACCGCGCTGGAAGGTCGGCTCGGCAGCTGCGCGCTCGGCGAGCTCCGCGAGCGTCCCGCGGTAGACGGTCTCGTGAGCCTTCGTCAGCTCGCGTGCCACGGCCGCCTTGCGCTCCGCGCCGAAGATCGTTGCAAAGTCAACCAAGCTCGAGGCGATGCGGTGCGGGGCCTCGAAGAACACCAGCGTGCGCGGCTCGGCGGCGAGCTCGTGCAGGCGCTCGCGCCGCTCGCGCTCGGCGGCAGGCAGAAAGCCTTCGAAGCAGAAGCGCTCCGCGGGCAGCCCCGCAACAACGAGCGCGGTCACGACGGCGGAGGGTCCGGGAATCGGGCGAACCTCGATTCCCGCCTCGAGCGCGCGCCGAACGAGCTCGGCGCCGGGATCGGAAACGAGCGGCGTGCCCGCATCGCTCACCAGCGCGACGATCTCGCCCGCTGCGAGCCTGCGCAGCAGATCCGGTAAGCGCTGGGATTCGTTGTGCGCATGGAGCGAGACGAGCGGCCGCGAGACCCCGAGCGCTTGCATCAGCCCACGCGTGCGGCGCGTGTCCTCAGCGGCGATGACGTCGGCATTCGCGAGACTTTGCCGTGCGCGATCGCTCAAATCGCTCAGGTTGCCGATAGGGGTTGCAACGACGTCGAGTCGTCCGGCGCGCCTGGGCGGATCACTTGGTTCGGGTGGGCTCGGCGATGACCGCATATAATTCTCCCGGGCATCCTGCCCGGCTTGGCAAGGCCCTTCAACCGATGTTCCAGGGACGACTGCCTCTCTTCGCCGCTGCGGCAACCGTGGCGGTCCTCTTGCTGGCCCTTCTCGCCGCCTGCACGACGGTGCCGCCCCCCAGCGGACCGCCGCCGAGCGTCGCTCAGGCGGCCTCGCTCGAAAGACAGGGAGATCACGCCGCCGCGGCACGGCAATACGAAGCGCTCGCCGGACAGGTGAGCGGCACGGAGAGCTCCGACATGCTCCTCAGGGCGGCTGGCGAGTACCTCGCCGCACACCAGACAGGAGATGCCGCGCGTATGCTCGCCGCTCTTCGGCCACCGCTCACGGCGGCGTTGAGCTTCGAGCAGCAGATGCTCGAAGCCCAGCTCGACCTGGCGCGCGGCCAAGCGGGACAGGCCTGGCACCAAATCGCGCAGGCGCAGGAACCCGGCGCGCCGCAGGACGCCTTGGCCTATCTCGAGCTCAAACGCCGCGTTGCGTTCGCGGCGGCGCGTCCGGCGGACGCCGTACGGGCCGAGATGGACGCGGAGCGCTTTCTCAAGACGCCTGACGAGCGGCGCGCGGCTCGCATCACTTTGCTCGAGGAGTTGCGCGATGCGAGCGAGCGCGGCATGCAGATCCATCCGCAGGCGGCCGAGGATTCGACGGTGCGCGGCTGGCTGGCGCTTGCGGGAGTCGTCGCGCAAGCGGCACGCGCGCCGGCCAGCGCGGCATCCTTGCTCGAGGCCTGGCGCGTGGGTTTCCCCGGCCATCCCGCAGATACCGTCCTCGGCAGCGCGCCGCTCGGGTTGAGCGCCGCGAGCGCCGGAGCGCAGCCCCACATCGCGCTGTTGCTGCCGCTCACGGGAGAGGCGGCGAGCGCCGCCGCCACGGTACGCGATGGCTTCATGACGGCCTACTACGTCGGCTCGCCGAGCGGGCGCCCGCGCATCCGCATCTACGACACAGGCGCGCTGAGCGTCTCGGAGGCGGTGAACCAAGCCACCGCGGACGGCGCCGATTTCATCGTGGGCCCGCTCACGCGAGAGGCCGTCCTTGCCGCCGCCGACCTGCGCACCCCTCACCCCCCGATGCTCGCGCTCAATTTTCTTCCGCCCGAGCGCCAGGCGCCGGCCGGGCTCTATCAGTTCGCGCTGTCGCCCGAGGAAGAGGCGCGCGAGGTCGCACGCCGGATCCTCGCGGACGGACACCGGCACGGCATCGCGCTGGCGCCGCTCGGCGACTGGGGCAATCGCGTCCTCGCCGCGTTCAAAGACGAGCTCGCCGCAGGCGGCGGCACCCTCCTCGATACCGCGCGATTCGACCCTGCGCTCACCGACTTCGCGCCTGTCATCACGGACGTGCTGCGGATCGACGAGAGCAATGACCGGCTGAAACGGCTCGAGTCCACACTCGGCGCGAAGCTCGCCTTTCAGCCTCGACGCCGCGACGATATCGATTTCATCTTCGAGGCGAGCGTCTCCGCGCCGACCGCCCGTTTGCTCCGCACGCAGCTCAAGTTCTACTTTGCCGGCGACGTTCCAGCGTACGCCACGTCCGATTCCTTCCAGCCGGATCCCAACGCCAATCAAGACCTCGACGGCCTCAACTTTCCCGACATGCCCTGGATGCTCGGGGGCGGCCTGCCCGATAGTGTGCACGCGGCGGCAACGACCGCCTGGCCGGTCGAGGGCCCATCGCTCGACCGGCTCTTCGCGTTCGGTTTCGATGCCTACCGCCTGCTCAACGCGCTGCGTACTGCGCCAACCGGCGGCGCCGTCAACATCGAAGGCATGAGCGGGAGCCTCACGCTCGATGCGAGCGGTCGGGTGCGCCGCCAACTCGAGTGGGCTCAGCTGCGCGGCGGCCAGCCGCACATCCTCGTGCTTCCGGCGCCGGGACAGGCCCCGGGCTCGACATCAGCCGTGGGCCCAGCGCCGGTCCCCGCGCAGGGCACGGCGCAAGGCCTGGCACCAGCCGCGGCGCAAGGCCCGGCCCCGGCACCAGCCGCGGCGCAAGGCCCGGCACCAGCGCCGCCCCCCGCGCCACACTGAGCGTGGCCGTGCGGCAGCACGCGCAGCTCCCGATCGATCGCAGGAAAATCGGCAACGCGGCCGAGGACATCGCGGCCGCCTTTCTAGTCGCACAGGGCGTGCAGCTGCTCTTCCGGAATTACCGGCGCCGCCTGGGCGAGCTCGACTTGGTCGCGCGCCATGGCGACGTGCTTCTCATCGTGGAAGTTCGCACGCGATCGAGCAACGCTTACGGAGGCGCCGCCGCGAGCGTGAACGGCCTCAAGCGCCGCCGCATCGTGCGCGCCGCTCAGCAGTTGCTTCAGCAGCACCCGGAGCTCTCGAAGCTCCGTGCGCGCTTCGACGTGATCGCAGTTTCCGATCTCTCCGCGGCGAGTCCGAAAGTGGACTGGATCCGCGGCGCCTTCGACGCCTAGCGTTACGGAGCGGTCTCCCGCAAACTCAAGCCGCCAAGCGACGCAGGATGTCGCTCACCTTCTCGACGAGGTAAAGGGGCAGGGAGAGCAGCCGATAATCGACTCCGACCGCGCGGTCTCCCGTTTGAATCGTCGCGTTGACGACCTGCATCGACGGCGGATTGCTATCGAATCTTACGGCGAGCGGAACCTGTTTCTCTGCGACGAATTGGTGCAGGGACCTCAAGCTTCCACGCCCTCCGGCTTTGACCTCTATCGGGACGATTTGACCGTCAAAAGCCACGACAAAATCCACCTCCGCGTTGGAAGAGCGCCCCTCGCGCAGCCAGTATGTCAACTGCCGATTAGAGCTTTCCGCAAGGAGCTCCAGTAGATGCTGCCCGACGAATTGCTCGGCAATGGCTCCATCGTTGACGAGCTGGATGTCATCGAGCCTCGATAGCACCGGCCAACCCAGGCCGCAGATCGCGTTCATCAGACCTACATCGAGAAAGAGAAGCTTGTAAACCTTCTCGTCCAGATCCGCTTGCAAGGGCAAGCCCGAAGCATGCGTGTGCACCACCCTGGAGATGACGCGCGCCATGGACAGCAGGTCGATGTCCTGCCTGATCGTCGAGCTGTGAACGTCTTTCAGGACGTTGGAGTATTTGACTTTTGCCCCGACATTCCTGGCGACGAAGTTGAATACGTGCTGCATCCGGACCAGATTTCTCGAGCCGGCGTACTTTTGGAAATCCTCTCGATAGGTCTCGATGATCGAATTGTGGATGGTACCGACGTCGCTGAACTTCAGGTTTCTCGCGTACACATCCACCGCGCCCGGCATGCCGCCGACGAAGTAATAGCTGCGGAGCAGCCCCAAGAGGCGTTTGTGAACGACGGGGCCGAGATCGACACCGAATGTGTAGGAATCTATCGACTCCTTGAGCTTGCTTTCTCCGAGCGCTTCCAAGTATTCCGTGAAGGTCATCGGCCCCATGTGGAGATACTGGATTCTCCCCACAGGAACCGACAGACGTCGCTCTGTAAGGGCGAACTCCATGAGCGATCCAGCAGCTATGACGGGAAGGTCACGGCGCTCTTCGTAGAAGTAGCGCAGTGCTGCGATGGCCGCCGGCGCGGCTTGGATCTCATCCAGAAAAAGCAACACGCCGGTGTCGACCGCAGGCGTGTTGGGTAATGCCTCAACTTGATTCAGAATCTGCTGCGGGCTCATGCTTTCGAAGACCGCATTCAATTCCGGATAGCGCTCCAGATTCACTTCCATCAACGGGCGCTCGACTTGCTCGGCGAACAATCTGACGAGCGTGGATTTTCCGATCTGGCGGGCGCCCCGGATGACGAGCGGCTTGCGGTCCGTTCCGTCGAGCCAGGTCCCCAAGGTTTCCAGTTGCTTGCGCTTCAAGGCGTTGCATCCGTAGCGCGAATATAGACCCCTAAAATAGCACTAACAGTGCTAGAATTGGGGCCTATTTCGGAGTGCCTGTATTGTTGAGTCAGCGCCGGGTTGCGGCGCCGCTCGCGCAGCTACTTCACGACCTTCAGCTGCGGGCGGCCTCGACCGCCGCTGTCGTCGGACGCCGGCGTCGGCTTGTTCGGAGGCTCGGGACCCGCGTCCTGCTCCGAGAACACCATGCCCTCGCCCGTCTCGCGCGCATAGATGCCGAGCACGGCGTTGACGGGAAAGCGCACGTGCTGCGCGACGCCGGCGAAGCGCGCCTCGAGCTCGATCCAATCGTTGCCGAGATTGAGCCGCTGCGCGGCGTTGAAGCTGACGTTCAGGACGATCTTGCCGTCCTTCACGTAGGCGCGCGGCACCTCGACGCCCGACCGCTCGGCATCGACAATGACGT
>JASHTA010000421.1 GCA_030040795.1 Gammaproteobacteria bacterium
GCAGATTGAGCTGCTGCGTGCTCTCCTGGGCGCTCTTTTGATCGGCCGCATCGCCGGCGAGGTAGGAGCCGAGCTCCTCGAGCCTCGCATCGATGTGGCGCAAGAGGTCCTCGACCTCGAGCTTCTCGCGCCGCAGCCTCGAGCGCTGCTCGCCGATGTGACGCGCGAGGCGCTCGAGTCCCTCGGCCAGCTCGTCGGGCGTGAGAGCCGCGACCGGCCGCTCCTGAAGCTCGGCGAGCGCGGGCCGCAGCTCGGGGAGCGATGCGAGCCGCTCGAGCATCGCGGCGATCGCCACCTGAACGTGCGCATCCCGCTCGGGCTCTGCGGGCGTCCCGGCCTCGGGCGGCTGCTCGGCGGGCGGGGCGAGCCCCGGCGCCGGTATGCTCAAGTCCGAGGCAGCCGGCGCAAGCGCCTCGACCGGGGCGGCGTGACCGGTCACCGCAGGGTGAGCTGCCGGTTCGGCCCGGGCGCGAGAGCCCGTGGCGGTCTGGCCGCGAGAGCCCGTGCCGGCCTGGGCAGGCGAGGATGCGGGAGCCGGCTCCTGCAGCTGGTCGAGCGCGGCGACGGCGCGCGAGAGCGGATCGAGGCACGCCTCGATCTCTTCGGCCGAGAGCTGCCGCCGGATCAGATCGCCGAGCGAGCGCAGCTCGCCGTCGAGCCGGACGCTGCGGCCGCGAGCCGCAAGGCACAGCCGGCCGATCGTGAGGCGCAGGACGTTCTCGAGCTTGGTCCATCGAGCCTCGCCGGTCTCGAGGCGTTGCAGCGCCTCGAGATACTTGCGGCGCAGGTCTGTCTCAGATTTATCCAATGTTCAGACCCCCGACGATGATGCCGATCCTGAGCGCGATCCTCCCCCTCGTTCCTCAACGCTCCATGATCGCCGTGACGCCCATGCCGCCCGCGGTACACACCGAGATGAGGCCGCGCCGGGCCTCCTTGTCCGTGGCGAGGAGCTTTGCGAGCGTCGCGACGATGCGCGTGCCCGTCGCCGCGAACGGATGGCCGATCGCGACGCTCCCGCCTTTGACGTTGAGCCTCGAGCGATTGATGCTGCCGAGCGGGGCGGGCAAGCCGAGCGTGTCGCGGCAATAGTCGGGCGACTCCCAGGCCGCGAGCGTGCAGAGCACCTGTCCGGCGAAGGCCTCGTGGATCTCGTAGTAGTCGAAGTCCTGAAGCGTGAGCGCTGCGTCCTGGAGCATGGCGGCGACGGCGTGCACCGGCGCCATGAGCAGTCCCTCCTTGCCGCTTGCGAAATCCACCGCCCACTGCTTGCCGTAACGCAGATGAGCGAGCACCGGGAGGCCGTGCCTGGCAGCCCACTCGTCGGTCGCGAGCAGCACCGCGCTCGCGCCGTCGGTGAGCGGCGTGCTGTTGCCTGCCGTGAGCGTGCCCGCGCCGCTCACATCGAACGTCGGGCGCAGCTTCGCGAGCTTCTCGAGCGAGGTGTCGGAGCGGATGTTGTTGTCCATCTTGAGCCCGCGATGGGGAACGACCAGATCGTCGTAGAAGCCCTCGCGCCAAGCCGCGGAAGCCTTCATGTGGCTCTCGTACGCCAGCTGATCCTGTGCTTCGCGGGTGATCTTCCAGCGCTTGACCATGAGCTCCGTGCTCTGCCCCATGCTGAGCCCGGTGCGCGGCTCGATCACGCCGAGCATGACCGGCTTGAAGTGCTTCGGCCTGAGGCCCAAGAACGGCCGCAGCCGCTGCCAGGGCGATCGACCCACGTAGCTCCTCAGCAGAAGCTGCTGGTAGGCCTTCGGGTAGACGATCGGCGGGTCGCTGATCGAGTCCACGCCTCCGGCGATACCCGCCTCGATCTGTCCCAGGGCGATCTTGTTGCCGAGGAGAATGGCGGCCTCGAGGCTGGTGCCGCACGCGCGCTGCACGTCGAGTCCGGGCGTGTGCGGATCGAGCCCGGAGGACAGCACGCACTCGCGCACGAGGTTGTAGTCCCGGGAGTGCTTGATGACGGCACCGGCGATCACATCACCGAGGCGCTCGCCGTGGAGCTTGAAGCGCTCGACCAGCGCGCGGAGGGTGTCCGTCAGCATATCCTGGTTGCTCAGGACCGCGTACGCGCCGTAGGCGCGCGCAAACGGCAGGCGGATACCCCCCACCACTGCCACGCGCCGCACTGCCGACCCGACCAGCATGATTGCTCCCCAAAGCGGTGATTCTATGCTCTCTTCCGGGCCGAGGCGTCGCCATATGAGCGATGCCCGGCGGCGACGAGGCGCACGAGGGTTGAGTCGCACGTCGCCACGGGGCAAGATGCCTCGGAAGGCCACGGAACCGCTCCCCGAGAACAGAAGAATCATGACTCCCCCGAGCTTTCCGCTCAGTCGCTGCGGCCGGCCCCTGCGCGCCGGCGCGAACGGGGGACTCACCCGCCCGCTCCAGTCTCTACCCCGGAAGGGGTGACGCTTGCCGCGCTCCGGCATCGACCGCGTCTTCGAGAGACGGCTCTCCGCCCTCGTCAACAGCAGGGAGCCGGGCGTGCTGCAGGGCGGGCGCAAGGGCGTCGAGAAGGAATCGCTGAGGGTGACGCCCGCGGGACGGGTCGCGCAAACGCCGCACCCGCGGGAGCTCGGCTCTGCGCTGATGAGCGAGCACATCACGACGGATTTCTCCGAGGCCCTCATCGAGCTCGTGACGCCGACGTTCACCACGAGCTGGGAGCTGCTGCAGTACCTGCTCGATCTGCACCAGTTCGTCTACCGGCATCTCGGCGACGAGCGGCTCTGGGCGACGAGCATGCCGTGCCTCATCGAGAGCGATGCGGGCATTCCCATCGCCCAGTACGGCAGGTCCAACGTCGCGCGCATGAAGACCATCTACCGCGAGGGTCTGAGCCTGCGCTACGGCCGCATGATGCAGGCGATCTCCGGCGTGCATTTCAACTACTCCTTTCCCGAGCGCTTCTGGGAGGTGTACGCGGACGCGCGCGAGTCGCGCTCTCGCGGACAGGAGTTCGTCTCGGCGAGCTATTTCGATCTGCTGCGCAATTACCGCCGCTACGGCTGGATCGTGCTCTACCTGTTCGGCGTCTCCCCGGCCGTGTGTGCGTCGTTCGTCAAGGGCCGCGACGT
>JASHTA010000422.1 GCA_030040795.1 Gammaproteobacteria bacterium
AGGGAGAGCAAAGCGAGCGCACGGTCTCGTTCTCGGAGCTCTACGAGCGCGCGCTCGGAATCCTGCATCACCTGCAGCGCCTCGGCGCGCGGCGCGGGGACAAGCTCATCCTGTTCCTGAACGATAACGAGCAGTTCATCGACGCCTTCTGGGCCGCAATTCTCGGGGGCATCGTCCCCGTGCCGGTCGCACTCGGAATCAGCGACGAGCATCGCCACAAACTGCTGCGCATCGCGCGCAAACTCGGCGCGCCCTATCTCTACTCGGACGGACGCTCGCTCGAGCGCATCGGCACCTTTGCCGCGGCGGCCGGCGAGCAGAACACCTTCGAGGAGCTCAAGCGCCGCGCATTCCTCGTCGATCAGCTCGACGACATCTCGCGCGCGGGCAAGCCCGCCCGCGCCGGGCCGGACGACATCGCGTTCATTCAGTTCTCCTCCGGCTCGACCAGCGAGCCGAAGGGCGTCGTGCTCACGCATCGGAACATTCTCGCGAACGGCGACGGCGTGATCCAGGCGTGCGGGCTGAATCAGGACGATGTGAGCCTTTCCTGGATGCCGCTCACGCACGACATGGGGCTCATCGGTTTCTTCATCTACATGTTCGCGAGCCGCATCCACGTGCACCTGATGCCCACCGAGCTTTTCGTGCGTCGCCCCCTGCTCTGGATGACCTTCGCGGCGCGCAAGCGCGCGACCATCGTGTGCTCGCCCAACTTCGGCTACCGGCACTACCTCAAGGTGCTCGGCGACCGCCCCGTAGAGGGACTCGACCTCTCCTCCGTGCGGATCATTTTCAACGGAGCGGAGCCAATCTCCGTCAGCCTCTGCGAGGAGTTCCTCGAGCGCCTCGCCCCTGCGAGGCTCAAGCGGGAATCGATGTTTCCCGTCTACGGACTCGCGGAAGCCTCGCTCGCCATGACTTTCCCCGCTGTGGGCGCCCCCTACCGCGCGATCCATCTCAACCGTCACCACCTCGGAGTCGGTGAGACGGCTGAGTCCATTGCGGCCGGCTCGCGCGATGCGGTGGAGCTCATCTCGGTCGGCCGCCCGATCCCGCACAGCCGCCTGCGAATCACGGGCAGCGACGGCCAGGCCCTGCCCGAGAGCACCGTCGGGAACATCGAGATCGCCGGCGACAACGTCACGAGCGGCTACTACGAGGATCCGCAGGCGAACGCCGCGGCGATCACGGCCGACGGCTGGCTGCGCACGGGCGACCTCGGGGTCCTCGATCGCGGCGAGCTCTTCATCACCGGCCGCGCGAAGGAGATCCTGTTCGTCAACGGTCAGAACTACTACCCGCACGACCTGGAGAGCATCGCGCAGCGCGCCAAGGGGCTCGATCTCGGCAAGATCGCCGTCGGCGGCGCCCGCCCGCCCGGCGCTCAGACGGACCAGCTCGTCGTGTTCGTCCTGCACCGCGCGGGGCTCGAGGAGTTCCTGCCCGTCGCGGCCGAGGTGAGCCGGCTCATCAACGAGCACACCGGGCTCGAGGTCTCCGAGGTCGTTCCCGTCAAGCGCATTCCGAAGACGACGAGCGGGAAGATCCAGCGCCACCTGCTCGAGCAAAGCTACGAGGAGGGCGAGTTCTCGGCCGAGCTTGCGCAGCTCGCAGCGCTCCGCGACGCCCGGCGCGGCCCAACGAGCGGCTCGCGCACCCAGATCGAGGAGAAGCTGCGGACGATCTGCGATGCCGCGCTCGAGGGCAAGAAGCTCGACATCCACGACAATCTCTTCGAGATCGGCGCGAGCTCCCTGAAGCTCATCGAGATCCACGAGCAGATCGACCGCGAGTACCCCGGGGCGGTCGATCTCACCGAGCTGTTCGACTATCCGACGATCGCCGAGCTCGCGAGCCACTTGGAGCGCAAGCTCACCTCCCCCGCTCCGGCCTGAGCCGCCTGCGCGGCGCTCTTCAGGCGCGCCCGTAGACGGACTTCTTCAGCTTCCAGCGCTTGTGCGACCACGGCCAGTCGGCCGGCGCGGCTTGGATCTGCGCTTCGACGCGCCTCGCATAGCGCTCCGTGAGCTCCCCTGGAGCGAGCGCCTCTGCGCCCGCTGCGAGTGGCTCCAGGGCGATCTGGTAGCAGCCGCGGCGCGTGCGCCGCATCGCGACGAAGAAGACCGGGAAGCGCGTGGCGCGGGCGATCTCCTCGGCACCCACGTAGAACGCCGTGTCCCGGTTGAGAAAGCGCGTCCAGTACCGGTGCTCGCTCGTCCGCGGCTCCTGGTCGGCGACCATCGCGATGGCGCGGGGCGTCCGCCCCCGCTTGATGATGTCGCCGAGCAGCTGCTGGGCCGGCACCAGACGGCTGCCGAATCGCGTACGCAGCTTCAGCATCTCGCGCTCGGCCCAGCGGTCTACCAGAGGCTTGTACGCCGCATCGAGGGGGAAGCCGAGCTCGAGTGACAGCGCGAGCAGCATCCATTCCCAGTTGCACTGGTGAGCGGCGACCAGCACCACCGGTGTGCCGCCCGCGAGCAGCTCGCGGGGACCTTCGAGCCCGCTCACGGAGACGCGGCGGCGGATGTCCTCCGCAGGCAGGCTCGCCGCCTTGATCACCTCCACGAGCACATCGCCGAAGCCGCGGTAATAGCGCCGGGCGAGATCGCGCAGCCCGCGCTCATCGAGCGTGGGGAACGCCTTCGAGAGATTCTCGCGGACGACGGGCCCGCGATACCGGACGACGCGCCATGCGAGCCAGGCGAGCGCGCTCGAGATTCCGTAGAGCAGCCTCCACGGCAGCGCCGCGACGAGGCGCACCCACCAGGCCGAACGCCTCGCCGTCTCCGTTCGCATGGGCTGGCATATAGATGCAACCTGCGCCGCAGGTCAAGGGGCCGCGCCGCCGCGCCGCATCAAGATGCGCGGCGCTGCGCGAGCGCCGCGAGGTCGGTCGTCGAGAAAAAGCCGTCGAGCTCGACCAGCTCCGTGGCGATCGCGCCGATCCATTGCGCGAGCTGCTCGGGCGGCGCGTCCGGCGCGCGGGATTCGATCTGCAGCGCGAGGTCGCGGAGCCGGCTC
>JASHTA010000045.1 GCA_030040795.1 Gammaproteobacteria bacterium
AGCCGCTATGCACCTCTGCAGGATCACCCCATCTGCACCCGCGACGAGCTGAAGCGGCTCACCGCCGCCTATGTCGAGGCGCAGGGGAAGGGCAGCCTCGCGGGGCTGCCGATGGATCCCAAGGCGCACTATCTCGAGAACGGCAAGGACGTGGATGCCGGCGCGGGCATGTGGGCGAAGCCGCTCCAAGTCGCCCACGCCATGAGCTTCCATGATGACAAGCGCTGCAAGACCTTCACCGAGGTCATCGTCACCGGCCCGACGCCCTATGTCATCGGCACGCGGCTCTATGTGCACAAGGGGAAGATCATCCGCGTCGACAGCCTCGTCACCAAGAAGGGCGACTGGCTGTTCAATGCCAACTCATACCTCAAATATACGACCAAGGAGGATTGGTCGCCGCTGTACAAATATCAACTGACCGAGCCCAAGGAGATGATCCGCGGCGCCAATGCCTATCTGGACGGCTTCTCCGACAAGTTTACCGACATCCCCTGGGGCACCCCCTGCGCGCGGCTGGAAGGGGGCGCCTATACCAATGTCAAGGGCGATCCACATGCGAGTTGCGAGGTCGGCATGCCGGCGGGCGTGCTCTACATCACCCATCGCGATTACCTGATCGACGAGGAGCTGGGCGTAATCAACGTGTTCTGCAGATTCGGCGGGCGGCCCGACGCGCCGGACAGCCACACCTTCCGCTATATCGACGGCAAGATCCGCGCAGTACACACACTGACGCCAATTCCCGGGCCGCAGGCCAATGACGATGGTGGCATGGTCCGCGGCGCCGCGAACCCGAATGCAGCCCGCCCGGCTGCCGGCGCGAACGGACCGCGCACCTAAGGCACCGACGGTCGCCTCTTGCCTGTGGCAGAGGGGTCCGTAATCTGTATCCCGGCGGTGGCAGTTATCGCTACAGCGCAGGCCACCAGGCCAGCCAGCCTAAGGTGCTACAGCGGCTGAACGACTATGCCATTGCCGGCGGCCCGAATGCATTGGACTGCGCCTTTCCCTTGCCAATGCAACCCCAGAGGGCAAATCCGACGAAGACGATGAGCGCAGCGAGTGGCACCGCAAAATTGAGCTGAGCGCCCCAGTCGAGCCGATGATCCCAGATCATCATGGCGGCAACCGTTAGGACTGCGGGTACGAGCAGCAGCCATCCGGTGTGCCCCAGATCATGCAGTCTGCGGGCATGTAGCACGATGGCGGGGAACAGCAGTACCAACAGGCTCCACTGAGGGTATACGTTCGGGCTCGCACGCACGTACCACCAGACCACGATCGCGAGGGGGATCAGCGCGCCGATAAAGTGTTCGCGCGGGGTGCGGCCTTTGGAGTGCACGAACAGGGTATCCCAGGTCGTGGCCCGCCCCGATTCGCCAAGCGTCAAGGCGCTACGCCGCAACGCTCCCTTGTAGTAATCGAGGTAGGCCAGCATCAGAAGGCCGTTCAGGGCAAAGGCAACGAGCGCCAGCAGCAATGGGAGCGGCTGGTGCTCGAGCACCGCCCAGTAAAGCGCACAGGTCGAAGTCGGCATTACCACGCACAGCGCCGCCGGCGCGAAGAGGCCGGTGAGGAGCAGCGCCCCCGTAACCAGTTGGATCAGCATGGCAACGGTCAACAAGCCGGAATGAACATATGCGCCCATCAGCTCCATGGATAGCGGCTCATGGCCCATTGGCACCGGCCAGAGGGAGAGGAACAAGTAGTTGGCGCCGCTCATCAACATCCAGGCGCCGAAAATGATGCGCCCGGCCAGTACGAGCTGCCGCATGGCCGGCGGCTTCGCGCGCAGCGGGAACATCGCGCGATAGCAGCCGACGAAAGCCACGCACAGGAGCACATCGCTGGCAAGCACCCTTCCGCCCGCCATGACACTGCCAAAGCTCCACGTCGAAAGCGGCGCGTCCCACCAGAACACGCAGAATGCGACGGGCATGCACACGAGAAGCATGAGCGGGGTAAAGAATCCCAGAAGGACGGCGATCCCGGTGAGCAACTCCACGGCCTTAACGACGTCAAACATATGGCTGTGAAGGAGTGCAAACAGCATCTCGTGAGCCAGGGGTCGAGTGGTGTAGTACCCCGGCTGCGGGAAGATGTGAATGAAATGCTCGAGACCGGCTGGAATCATCCAGGCCGCATACCAAAGCCGCACGAGCCACACTGCATATTTCATGTTCTTAGGCCCCTCTAAAATCGCTGTGCTCGATGACGGTCGTCTGATGCGTACTCGGCCGATCCGCCCCGGCGGGAAACATTAACTCTGGCGGAAGCTTTTGTGCAAAGCGGCAACTCCTTGCACGTGAGCGCGCTCTCGGACGCCACCCGACGCGGTGTTCTGGAGCAGCTCGCGCAGGCCGACGCGTCAATCACGGCGCTTGCCGCGAAGTTCCGCATGACCCTCACGGGGATGGAGGAAGCATGTCGCCATCCTGGAGCAGGTGGGGCTCGTCACCACGCAGAAGGTCGGACGCGTGCGAACCTGCAGGCTTGGGGGGCGCCGCCTTATGGAAGAGGCGGCGTGGATCGAGCGCTATCGGCAGCAATGCCATCGCCTCCGGAAGTACAGGCGGGGCGGGCGAGTCGTTCGAGCAGCTGGATGAGTTCCTCGTCACCCTGGGCGCGGGTGGGGTGGGACAAAGCCCGTAACTTCGATCGGCTGACTTCGCGTCTGATCTGGCATCAGCGGTCCATTGGCGGGCGGTATTGCCTATATCACCGCGCATTTGTCCGCCGTAGCACTCGCTTCGCTGAAGCCGTAGACCTTGCCGTCGTCGCCCAAGGCGATACGGTACTGATGCACGTCATTCTCATGCTGAACTTGGTAGATGTCCCAACCCTGATTGCTGAC
>JASHTA010000423.1 GCA_030040795.1 Gammaproteobacteria bacterium
GAGCCGGACGGCATGCTGTCCACCCTCAAGGGATACCAGGCGCTCTTCGGCCTGTTCTGGAAGCCGGTGTCGAGCCTGCAGGTCTACGGCTACTACGGCCGGGAGCAGCTGTCCTCGGACTACTTCGATGCGCCGATCACGACCGCCGGAGTCACGACGGTCTACGGCTACGGCTACGGCAACCCGCTCTACAACAATTCCGGGTGCTATGTCCTGGCCAGCAGCAAGTGTGTAGCCAATCCGCAGCGGGTGGAAGAAGTGACCGCCGGTGTCTGGTGGAAGTACTACCGAGGCCGGCTCGGCAACCTGCAGCTCGGCTTGCAGGTCGCCTACAACCAGCTCGATGCCTTCAACGGGGTGGGCGGCGCCCCGAGCACCAATGCGTTCGAAGGCATGGTCTCGTTCCGCTACTACCCCTTCCAGAATTGATTCCACAGGGGTGAAGGGCTGGCCGTTCGGATCCCCCCTCCCGAACGGCCGGCCCGGCGGTATTGTCAGGGCGCGCAGTGTTGTCAGGGCGCGTCGTGGCCGGAGGTTGAGGGGTTGGCGGGCGCCGCCGGATCCGCAGCGGGTGAGGACGGAGATGCCGGCGCACGATCGTCGAGCGGGTCCGATCGCCCCTCATCGGCGGGCGGGTCCCCTTGCGGCGCAAGGCTCTGGACGTGCCGCGCCATGATCCGCGCATGGTCACCGATGCGCTCGAGCGACTTCAGGACGAACGCCGCCTCCATCGCGATGTCGAGATGACGCGGGTCCTCCATGGCGCGCGTGAGCAGCCGGCGAAGTCCGGCGGCGTACTCGGCGTCGAGCTCCTCGTCGTAAGCAATGACTTGCGCGGCCAGCGCCCCATCGATGCGATCCAGTGCCTCGAGCGACAGGCGCATCAAGCCTGTCGCAAGCTGCGCAAGCTGGCGGACATCCGACGAGGTGGCCCGCGCGGGCCGCCCGCTCTGCTGCAGCACCGTGCGCGCGATCTTGCGGGCTTCAGCGCCCGCGCGCTCGAGCTCCGCGACGGATTTCTCCATGACGAAAACGGCGCGCAGATCGCGCGACACGGGCTGGCGCCGGGCGATCAGCGTGAACTGGTCCTGAAAGATGCTCTCGTCGTAACCCGACACGTCCGCCGCGCGCGCGATCACCCGCTCGGCCGCCAGCGCGTCCCAGCTCGTGTAGGCTCGCGCCGCCTCGCGCACTTGAGCGAGCACGAGGCCGCCCATCTCGAGCACTCGGATATGCAGCGCCGCGAGCGCGCCATCAAATGCCTTGCTGATGTGGCCTTCGAGCATAAGTCTCAGCGCCGCTCCGGCACGCTGCGCAATCCCGCTACGCGTGGCTCTCGCGGCTCACCCAAATCGCCCGGTGATGTAATCCTCGGTCAGCTTGTGGCGCGGATTCGTGAAGACCCGATCGGTCTCGCCGACCTCGACCAGCGAGCCGAGGTGAAAGTAGGCCGTGCGCTGCGAGACTCGCGCCGCCTGCTGCATGGAGTGCGTGACGATGACGATCGCGTAGGACGCCCGCAGCTCGTCGATGAGATCCTCGATGCGGGCGGTCGCGATGGGATCGAGCGCGGAGCACGGCTCATCCATGAGGATCACCTCCGGCTCGACCGCGATCGTCCGCGCGATGCACAGGCGCTGCTGCTGGCCTCCGGAGAGCCCCGTGCCGGCCTGCGACAGCCGGTCCTTCACCTCGTCCCACAGTCCCGCACGCTGCAAGCTGGTGCAGACGATGTCGTCGAGCTGGGCGCGGCTGCGCGCGAGCCCGTGCAGGCGAGGCCCGTAGGCCACGTTGTCGTAGATCGACTTGGGGAAGGGGTTCGGCTTTTGGAACACCATGCCCACGCGCGCGCGAAGCTGCACGACATCGAGCTGCCGGTCGTGAATGTCGCGTCCCTCGAGCAGGATCTTGCCGGTCACGCGCGCGCCGGCAATGGTGTCGTTCATCCGGTTGAGGCAGCGCAGGAAGGTCGATTTGCCGCAGCCCGAAGGCCCGATCATGGCGAGCACCTGCCGCTTGCCGACGTCGATGCTCACGTCCCGGACGCCCTGCTTGCTGCCGTAGTGAACGCTCACGTCGCGGCACGAGAAGACCGGGTCGGGGACGGTCAGCTGGCCCACGGTCTGGCTGATGCTCACCTCCGCGAGCGAGGTGGACGTGCCCGCAACGCGCCCGCTCGGCTTGAGATTGACACCGCCCTGCTCGACGCTGCTCATCCGAAGCGCCCCGTCACGTAGTCGTCGGTCCGGCGATCCTTGGGCGTGGTGAACATCTGCTCCGTCGGGCCGACCTCGATCAGCTCGCCGAGGTACATGAATGCCGTCACGCTCGATACGCGCGCCGCCTGCTGAAGATTGTGCGTGACGATCGCGATGCAGTAGCGCTCGCGCAGGCTCTGCAGCGTCTCCTCGATCCGCAGCGTCGAGATCGGATCGAGCGCAGCGGTCGGCTCGTCGAACAGCAGCACCTCCGGCTGCACGGCGACCGTGCGAGCGATGCACAGGCGCTGCTGCTGGCCTCCGGAGAGGCTGCGCCCGTCCTGCGACAGCTTGTCCTTCACTTCCTCCCACAGCGCCGCATCGCGCAGCGCCGCTTCGACGCGGTCGGCAAGCTCCCGCCGCGAAATGCGCTGCGCGAGCCGCACGCCGAACGCGACGTTGTCGAACACGGACATCGGGAAGGGCGTCGGCTTCTGAAACACCATGCCGACGCGAAAGCGCAGCGCTGCGACATCGATCGCCGGGGAGAGGATGCTCTCGCCGTCGAGCAGCACCTCGCCCGTCGCACGGTGCCCGGGATACAGCGCATACATGCGGTTGAGGACCCTGAGCAGCGTCGATTTGCCGCACCCGGAGGGGCCGATAAAGGCCGTGATGCTGCGATCCTGCAGCGTCAGGTTGATGTCCTTGAGCGCCCGCGTCGCACCGTAATAGAAATCGAGATGGCGGACCTCGATCTTCACGCCGCCCTCTCGCCCGTGGCCGTTCAGCGCCCGGCGCTCCCGGTCGGCGCTTGCGGGCAGCTCGGCGCTCGCGGACAGCGGGCCGGCGTCGGCTTGCGAAGCGTCGCCACGACCATCGCGCGCGTCCGCGCTCTGCCCGGGCAGCTCGATGTAAATGGCTCCGGGCGATCGAGTCATCGCTTGCGCGCTCCCGGAGAGAATCGCGAGACGGCGACGCGCGCGATGATGCTGAGCAGCAGGATCGTGAGAGTAATGAGGAGCGCGGCCGACCAGGCGAGCTGCTGCCAGTTCCCGTATGGGCTCAGGGCAAACTGGAAGATCACCATCGGAAGATTCGCCATCGGCGCTCTGAGATCGGTGCTCCAGAACTGGTTGTTGAGCGCCGTGAATATCATCGGTGCGCTCTCGCCGCTGATGCGGGCCACGGCGAGCAGCAGCCCGGTGACCATGCCGCTACGGGCGGCGGGATAGGCGATGCTCGTGATCGTCCGCCAAGGATACGCGCCGAGGGCCGTCGAGGCGTCCTTCATGCCCTGCGGAACGAGGTTCAGCATGTCCTCCGTCGTCCGCACGACCACGGGCATCGCGATGATCGCGAGGGCGATGGCGCCGGAGATCGCCGAAAAATGTCCCATCGGCACGACGACCAGCTCGTAAACGAACAGGCCGACGATGATCGAGGGGGCACTGAGCAGCACGTCGTTGATGAACCGGATCACCATCGCAAGGCGGGTATTGCGGCCGTACTCGGCGAGGTACGTGCCTGCGAGCATCCCGACCGGAGCGCCGATCAAGGTGCCGAGCACGGTCATCACGACGCTTCCATAGATCGCATTGAGCAATCCTCCGCCCACGCTCCCGGGCGGCGGCGTCATCCCGGTGAACAGGCTCCGCGAGAAGCCCGCGAGCCCGTCCTTGAACAGCGTCCAGAGGATGGCGGCGAGGAACACGACGCCGATAGCCGTCGCGACCGTGGAGAGTCCGAGCGCCACGACATTGGTGAGCTTGCGGACGGTGCGCCGGCTCATAACGAGGAGAGCGCGCGGCGGTCGAGCCGCATCAGCATGAAACGCGCGGCGGCGATGACCGAGAACGTGATGAGGAAGAGCAGCGCCCCGAGCGCAATGAGGGACGACTTGTAGAGCGCCGTCGTCGCTTCGGTGAACTCGTTCGCGATGGCGGCGGAGATCGTCGTGCCGGGAGCCAGCAGGGAAGTCGCGATCTCATGAGCGTTGCCGACCACGAAGGTCACGGCCATGGTCTCCCCTAGAGCGCGCCCGAGCCCGAGCATGGTGCCGCCCACGATGCCCGTCCGCGAGAACGGGACGACGACCTGCCAGATGACCTCCCACGT